>JAKAZI010000081.1 GCA_021809495.1 Actinomycetes bacterium
GCAGCGAGATGGCCGCGATCAGCGCGAGTTGCAGGGCGATCCACCACGGCCGTCCCCACACGTTGGTGAGTAGCGAGCCGAGTTGGCGGTCTACGACGACGGCCGTGGCGACGTAGAGCGAATAGGTCACCAGACGGCCGACGAAGAACGACGCCGTGAGTACCACGAGCCGCAGTTCGAGCAGGCCCGCCGCGACGAAGAGCTGCGCCGAGGGCAGCGGCGAGACGACGAAGAGGATCGCGAAGGACCACAGGCCGGCGGTGCGCCCGCGTAGCCGCCCGGCGAGGTTGGCGAGGTTCGTTCGGTACCGCGTAGAGAAGTGGCCGCGCAGGGTACGCGCCCCCGCGGCGAGCAGGTACCGGCCGCTCGCGGCGGCGCCCGCACCGACCACGACGAGGGCGACCGGGTCGAGGTGCCAGCGAAGGCGCGCGTAGACCAGCACCGACCAGGTCGGCGGCCCGAAGGCCGGCAGCAGGTTGATGACGAACACCAGGGCCGCGACCACGAGGATCTCCACGACCCGATTTGACCACACGCGCCGGTGGGCGCGGCGAGGTCAGTCGAGCGGCTTGGTCGCCAGCGCCACCGTGAAGTAACTCCACGGCTTGGGTCCGGACTCGTAGCGCTGCTCGAGGCGGGTCAGCGCGAACCCGGCCGACTCGAGCACCGCGACGGGGTCGCGCGTCAGGTGACAGCCGTCGGCGAGGACGCGCTCGAGCGGGTCGAGGCGTCGCTGCCACGTCGCGACGCGCTCGTCGGGGGCGAGGCCGTGCTCCAGCACGTGCAGGACGCCCCCCGGCTTCAAGACGCGGTAGAGCTCTCGCGCGGCGAGCGCGTCGTCACCGACCGTACAGAGGGTGAACGTGCTGAGCGCGCTGTCGCAGGACGAGTTATCGAGCGAGAGGTGCTGGCCGTCGAGGCCGGCGCGCGTGATCGTTACCGGCGACGCCGCGATCGCGCGCTGGGCGAGCCGCCAGGCGGCGTCGCGGGGCTCGACGGCGTAGACGCGCTCCACCGCCGACGGGTAGTACCTGACGTTGAGCCCCGATCCGAAGCCGATCTCGACGACCGACCCGCGCAGGCCCTCAACGGCGAGGCGCCGCCAACGCGAGACCCCGGGGGTCGAGCAGACGAGGTTGACGATGCGCGGTACGAGATGTTCGGCGTACCAGGACACGGCGACGGCTTAGAGCAGGCTCGACAACGCCGCCCCGAGGCGTTGGCGGGCGTCTTCGACGAGCTCGCGAAACGACTCACCGGGCATGATCACGGCCGGGTCGGCGATCGTGACGGTCGTGGTGGTGGCGTCGAGCGCGTGCAGGACGACGTTGCACGGCAGCGACAGGGCCACGTCGAGACTCACGTCGAGGGCCTGGTTCACCAAGACCGGATTGCACGCCCCGAGAATCTTGAGCGGCGCGCGCTGGACCCCGAGCTTGGTCGACAGGATCTCGGCGACGTCAATCTCGGCGAGGATGCCGAATCCCTGGTCGGCGAGGGCGGATCGAACGGCGGTTTCGACGTCGTCCATGGGTCGGTTCAGGGTCACCGTCAACTGGTCCATGGATCCTCCTCACTGCGGAGGTTAGCGTGGCCGCAGCGCCAACGGCCCTAGTCGACGCGCGGGTGGCGTAGCCGGGCGATGACGTCGTCCACGACTTCACTCGTCGTCGCCTCGCCGCCCAGGTCGAAGGTCCGCACGCCGTCGGCGGCGCCGTCGAGGGTCGCCGCGCGCAGCCGCTGTCCGGCGAGGTGAAAGGCGGGGTCGTCGAGGTGGGTCGCCGCCTGATCGAGCAGCGCCGCCTCGGCGAGCAGCATCGCCATCGGGTTGGCGACGTTCTTGCCCTCCAGGGTCGGCGCGGTGCCGTGGGGGGCCTCGGCCATCGCGACGCGGGGGTGCAGGGACTCATCGAGGGACATCAGCACCGACTCGGCCCCGGCGATCGAGCCGAACATCGCGAGCACCATGTCACTCAGGCAGTCGCCGTCGCGGTTGAGCGACGGGATGACGAGGGCGCGCTCGTGCACGTCGGTGAGCAGTCCCGCGTAGGTCGCGTCGATGAGCGTCGGGCGGTATCGGACGTGGGGGTGGCGCGCCGCGGCGGCGTCCATCTCTTCCTTGAGCATCCCCTCGTAGGTGGGCGAGACGGTCCACTTCGGCCCGCCGTAGACGATGCCGTCCAACTGCTCGGCGGCCTGGAACGAGTACTCGGCCACGTACCGGCAGTTCGAGCGCTCGATGCGCTCGGTGCGCCAGGCCACTTCGGCGAACTCGCCCGCGTCGCCGTCTCGACCCTCGTCGGCGCCGTAGGCGTCGCCCACGGCCATCCGGATCACGATGATCGGCTGGTTCGTCGCCACCACCGGTGCGACACCGGGGATCCGACGTCCCGTGCGCACGATGACCGAGCCGTCGATCCCCTCGCGCAGCAGTCGGTTGGGCGAACCCACGCCGCCGATCTCGGGCGGGGTGACGGTCGCGGCCTTGAGCCCGAGGCCGTGGGCGACCATGGCCGCCGCGGCCTCGCGCACCACGTCGTTCTTCGTCGCGCGGCGCCGGGCGAGGGAGAGGTCGTAGTGCTCGAAGTCGACCTCGACCCCGAGCAGTTCGGGCGTCATCACCCGCAGCGCCTCGTCGAGCAGTTCTTGACCGGTCTGGTCGCCGTCACAAACGACGATGGTGGGGCGTGTTGTCATGACACCCATTCTCGCACGCCGGCTCAGGCGGGGGTGCCGGCGGCCATCACCGTCATGACCGACCCGACGACCGGGTCGCGAAAGACGCTGATCGAACTGCCCGGAACGGGCATCTCCTCGACGAGCACCTGGCCGCCGTGGCGACGCACGACGTCGAGCGTGCGCGAGAGCGTGTCGACCACGTAGACGGGGTTCCACCGGGGTTCGTCCTCGGCGACCTGGGGTTGGGTGACGCTCGCGAACCACGCGCCGTCGTGCTGGAGGACCCGCATGCCCGGCTCGGGCTCGAAGACGGAGTGTCCGGTCAACGCGACGTAGTAGCGCGCGGCCGCTTCGCTGTCGCGCGACACGTGGTCGAACCACCCCGGCGCGTTGGGCTCGTACATGCGCCCGAAGCCCGCGAAATCCTGCGGCTCCCACAGACCGTGGGTGGCGCCCGTCGGGTCGGCGATGATCGTCGTCCACCCGAGGTCAAAGACGTGGACCGGTCCGAAGACGACCCGTCCGCCGAGGCCGCGGGCCCGCTCCACACTCGCGGCGGTGTCGTCCGTCGCGAAGTACGTCGTGGGCAGTGACGGTGATCCGGCTCCCACCGACACCCCCATCACCGGCGAATCGTCGAGCGTCGCCGTGGCGTAGTGACCCGTCTCTTGGCCGCCGCCGCTCCACCGCCAACCGTAGAGGTCCGTGAGGAAGCGTTGCAGGGCGACCTGCTCGTCGAGCGTGGGGACGGTGTAGTCCACCCAACACGGGGTTCCCATCACCGGTTCTTCGATCGTCGTCACGACCCCCAGTATCGCGCACGGCCCGCGACGCTCGTCGGACGGCGCACGTCGACGGACCGCGCTATCGCACGCCTCTGATCAGGTGCGACGTGACGCCGCCGGCGCGGTTGACGGCCAGACTGAGAATCCTCATCGTTTGACGCGCCACGTCGGGCGACGCGGGCGACCGTTCTTGCGAGTGCCTACATCGGAGGTGACGTCGCTGACGGAGTACCAGGCGCTGGGGTGTCGATCGGGCAGTGTCATATCCAGGTCGTGGCGTCGTGAGGCTGCCGTTCGTCGCGGCCGCCGCCGCGTTCAACCCCGCCGCGGTCGCCGGTAACTGGCGTTGCGCTCGTCTTCTGCCACGTGGTCGGCGGCCTGGGTCCTGCTCGGTCGTCACCGCCCGCTCGCCGGGCGCACTGTCCGACGTGTGTTCCACTGGGCACTGCTCGCCTACGTGATCTCGGCGGGGATGATCGAGTTCGCCTTCGTGCGCGATCACACCCGCGGCGCGCCGCTCGTGGTCGTGTCATGCCTCTTGGTCGTCTTCGCCACCAGCGTGCCCACGACCATCGCCGTCACGACGGCCCGCTACGCCGACGACTAGTCCTTCGCGAGGCCCAGCACCCGTTCGGCGATGATCGTGCGCTGCACGCTCGACGTTCCGCCGCCGATCGTGAGCGCCGGCGAGAAGAGGAAGCCGTAGGACCAGAGGGCGCCTTCGTCGCCGGCCACGCCGCCGGGCCCGCGGCCGGCGAGCAGTCCCGCGGTGCCGGCGAGGCGCTGGGCGAGGCCCATCACCACCTGGCCGTGATCGTCGGCGAGCGCCTTGCGCACGCTCGCCTCCGGACCGGGTTCGCGGCCGGCCACCGCCGCCTGCACCAGGCGCTGGCGCAAGAGTCGCAGGATCTCCCCGCGGATCCAACACTGGACGAGCTCGTCGCGCTCGAGCTCGTCGTGGGCGATGGCCCGATCGCGAACGGTGGCCACGAGCTGGGCGGCCGTGGGCCCGCGGCCCCAGAGCGCGCCTTCGTTGGAGAGCGAGACGCGCTCGTTGCCCAGGGTGACCTTGGCGAGGCGCCAGCCGTCGTTCTCGTCGCCGATGAGGTGATCGGCCGGCAGTCGCACGTGGTCGAGGAACACCTCGTTGAACGTGTGCAGGCCGGTCATGTCGACAAGCGGGCGGATCGTCACGCCCGGGGCGTGCATCGGACAGACGAAGTAGCTGATGCCGCGTTGTCGGGACCCGTCGGTCGACGTGCGCGCGAGCAGGATCCCCCAGGTGGCGAGGTGCGCGTAGCTCGTCCAGATCTTCTGACCCGTGACGACCCATTCGTCCCCGTCGCGCCTCGCGGTCGTGGTGAGTGAGGCGAGGT
>JAKAZI010000082.1 GCA_021809495.1 Actinomycetes bacterium
CGAACGACCGCGACGGGTTGGACCATGACCGACTCGATGCGCGCCGTCGTGAGTCCCGCCACCACCGACAGCAGTCGCCGGACTCCGAGGGCGCCGATCGATCGCGCGACCGACTCGGCGTGGTCGGGCTTCACGCAGAGCAGCGCGCCGGTGTGCTCGTCGACGTCGCCGAGCTCGAGGCTGGCGAGGACCGCCACGCCGGGCAGCCGCGCCGCGAGTGAGTCACGGGTCGAGACGGTATGGTCGACGACCGCCAACCGGTCCGGCGAGCACCAGGCGCCACGCATCAGCCCTTCGGCCAGGGCCGAGCCCATCTTGCCGCCACCGACGATCACCAGTTCATAGGCCATTGACCCAGGTTACTGGCGGTGCCCGGTCGTCTTCAGCGGCGCCGGCGCCGATACCACGAGAAGCCCAGGGTCATCATCGTCGGGTAGAGCTCGTCGACGTAGATCACGATCGCGGCCATGACCTCGTCGAGACGCTCGAGCGTCAGCTCGGCAAGCGGCATCGCGCTGACCAAGTAGATGGCCGACTCCGGCCCGATCGCCAGGTGCACGCTGCGCAGGTCGGCGTTGCGAACGAGCGCGAAGCGGTAGATCGCCTCTTCGCCCATTTCGGGCGCCGGGACGACTTCGGTCTCGATGTGCACCGAGCGCTGTCGAAGCGCGATCCACACGGTGACGAAGTCCTTCTCGTCGCCGCGCAGCCGGACCAACCAGTGGAAGTGACCGCGGTCGTCGGCCCCGTCGTGATGGTCGATCGCGACGACGTGTCCGTCGCTCATCCACGCGCTCGCCCACGTGGCGAGGAGGTCGTTGAGTCGGGTGACGGCGTCGGCGTCGGCGATCGGGAAGCGATCCACTAGCAGTGGATGAGACCCGACGTCGCGAGCGAGTCGGTGAGCGACGCCAGCGACTCGGCGGCCGAGCGCCAGGTGTAGCGCTTGGCGAGCAGCACGGCGGCCGTCGACATGGTCGTCGCGTGGTCCTCGTCGAGCACCGTGGCGACCGCGTCGGCCCACGCGCCCGGGACCCGACTGCCCACGAGCAGCCCGTTCACCCCCGGTTCGACGAGGTTCGCGAGTCCGCCCACCTCGCTCGCGACGACCGGCGTACCGCAGGCCGACGACTCCAGGGCGACGAGGCCGAAACTCTCCGAGCGCGAGGGCACGAGGGTCGCGTCGGCGGCGCGCATCCACGACGAGAGCAGTTGGTGGCTCTGGGGCGCGACGAAAGTGACGTGGTCGATGACCCCGGCGTCGGCGACCCGCTGGTGCAGGTACGCGAGTGTCGAGCGGCCGTCGGGACCCGACGGGCCGCCGACGATCGCGAGGGTCGCGTCGCGCCCGCGCACCCGGGTCTCGATCAAGGTCTCGAGGGCGAGGTCGACGCCCTTGAGCGCCTGGAGCCGTCCCACGTACAACAGGAGCGTCCGGTCGGGGTCGAGTCCCAACGCCCGGCGGGCCTGGGGCCGGTGTCCGGGGGCGAAGAAGGCGTGCTGGACGCCGAGGGGCACGATGTGCACGCGCGACGGCGAGGCGTCGTAGTAGTGCACGAACTGCTCGGCCTCGACCTCACAACTCGCGAGCACCGCGTCGGCGCACGCGACGATCGCCGCCTCCTGGGTCGAACGCACCTCGGACTCGGCCTCGAAGGCGTCGGCCTTCACGCGCTCGAGGGTGTGAAAGGTCACCACGAGTGGCACGTTGAGCTCGTGTTTCAACCGGTGGCCCGCCAGGGCGCTGAGCCAGTAGTTCGCGTGGATCGCGTCGGGCGCGCCGGTGCAGCGAAACGAGGCCGACACGCCGTCGGCGAACTCGTCGACGTAGCGCGCGAAGTCCTCGCGCTCGAGCGAGGTCGGTGGCCCGGCGGTGACGTGGTGGACGCGGAAGCCCGGCTCGACCAGCAGCGTGTCGCGCAGGTGCGCGTCGTCGCGGCGGGTGTAGACGTCGACCTCGTGGCCGAGGCGAGCGAGCGCGCTCGAGAGTTCGCGCACGTAGACGTTCATGCCCCCGCCGTCACCGGTGCCCGGCTGGGCGAGCGGCGACGTGTGATACGAGAGAACCGCGAGTCGGGCCATGGGTCTCAGCCTAACGGTGGCCCTGTTCGCGACCTACGACTGGCGAAGCGACGAGCCAGCGCACCTGACGCTCGTCGACCGGGCCGAAGTCGCGCGAGTCCGTGGACGCCGCGGCGTTGTCCCCGCGCAGGTCGAGGAGCCGGCCATCTCGCGCGACGCAGCGCTTGAGCAGGGGTCGGGTCGGGTCTCGCGGATCGGGTACCACCACCACGTCGCCGACGCGAACCCGTCGCCACCGGCGTACCGCCGTGAGCCGCTCGCCGTCGCGGTAGGTGGGCGCCATCGAGTCGCCCACGACCGAGAGTCGTCTCAGGAGCAGCGAAACGAACCTGGTCACGAGCGAACGATAACCGAGCGGACTGGCTAACCTGCCTTGGTATCAGCGAAACGCACCCTCGCGGTGCCAGCACTCGAAAGGCTCACCATGTCGATCGTCTCTCGTCTCAACGCCCTGCTCGACGCCACCACGGCACCGCTGTCGGTCTACGCCCACTGCGACCTGCCCTGCGGCGTCTACGACCCCGCCCAGGCGCGCATCGAAGCCCAGTCGGTCAAGGCCACGATGGAGAAGTACAACGCCTCGAGCGACCCCGACTTCAAGGTCCGCGCGACGATCATCAAAGAGGAGCGCTGCGAGCTCGTCAAGCACCACCTCTGGGTGCTGTGGACCGACTACTTCAAGGTCGAGCACCTCAAGCAGTTCCCGAACCTCCACGACCTCTTCTGGATGGCGACCAAGTCGGCCGGGGACGCGAAGAAGACCAATGACGTGGTCGTCGCCGACCGGCTCCTGAGCGAGATCGACGCCATCGCCGAGATCTTCTGGGCGACCAAGAAGTAGCCCGTCGCTGCGAACTGCCCTAGGCGAGTTCGGGGTGCTCCGAGCAGTGACTGAGCAGGGCGTCGGCGATGAGTGCGGCGTCCTCGATGGCGCGACCGCACACCTGGCACTGCCGGTAGGTGCCGGCGCGCAGCCGTTCGAGGGCGCGGTCGACGCTGCTGAGGGTCATCTCGATCGACGCCACGGTCTCGTTGGTGATTTCAGCCACGACGAGAATCTACTCGCCGCCACGTCGCACGACGAAGCCCGGGTGCCAGCCGACCACCGCGTGGACGAACTTACCGGGGCCGCATCGTGCCGTCACGCAGGTAGCGCGCGTGCCACGAGAGCGACTCCTCGATCAGGTGCGGGGTGTGGCGCCCGACGCCCGACGCGTTGGCGCGGTCGAAGTAGTCCTGGAGCATCGGCCGGTAGTCCGGGTGGGCGCAGCGGTCGATGATCATCTGGGCGCGCCGTCGCGGCGCGAGCCCGCGCAGGTCGGCGACGCCTTGCTCGGTGATGATGACGTGCACGTCGTGCTCGGTGTGATCCACGTGACTCACCATCGGCACGATCGAGGAGATGGCGCCGTCCTTGGCGGTTGAGGGCGTGAGGAACATCGCGATGTAGGCGTTGCGCGCGAAGTCGCCCGACCCGCCGATGCCGTTCATGATGCTCGTGCCCATGACGTGGGTCGAGTTGATGTTGCCGTAGATGTCGGCTTCGATCGCGCCGTTCATCGCCAGGCAACCGAGGCGACGGATCACCTCGGGGTGGTTGCTGATCTCCTGGGGTCGCAGCACGATTCGGTCGTGATAGTCGGCGATGTTGGCGTGCAGGTCCGCCGAACCCTCCTCGCTCAGTGAGAAGGCCGTCGCCGAGATCGAGTCCATCGTGCCCGAGCGGAGCAGCGCGAGCATGCCGTCCTGGATCACTTCGGTGTAGGCGGTGAGGGGACGGAACGGACCGCCGTCCAGCCCACGAAGCACCGCGTTGGCGATATTGCCGACCCCCGACTGCAGGGGCAACAGACCCGCGGGCAAGCGGTCGCGCTTGACCTCGTACGCGAGGAACTCCAGGAGGTGCTGGGCGATCAGCTGGGAGGTCTCGTCGACCGGCTTGAACACCGTGTTGCGGTCGGGGGCGTTGGTCTCGACGACGGCGACGATCTTCTCCGGCGGGCACAGGAGGTGGGGTCCGCCGATGCGGTCCGAGGCCGAGACGATCTGGACCGGCTTGCGGTGCGGCGGCAGCGCGGTGCCGTAGTAGACGTCGTGCATGCCCTCGAAGGCGGCGGGCTGCCAGGAGTTCACCTCGAGGATGACGCGGTCGGCCTGGTCGATCCAGGTCTTGTTGTTGCCCACCGACGACGACGGGATGAGCGCCCCGTCGGCGGTCACGCCCGTGACCTCGACGACCGCGACGTCGAGGTGACCGAAGGCCCCCTCCCAGACCATCTGGGCGACGTGGGAGAGGTGCAGGTCGAGGTAGTCGACGAGCCCGGCGTTGATCTTCGCGCGGCTGACCGGATCCGACTGGTAGGGCATTCGCAGGTCGATCGCGTCGACCGCGGCGAGAGCCCCGTCGAGTTCGGGGGCGGTCGACGCGCCCGTCCACACGCTCACCGCGAACCGATCGCCGACCGCGGCCGCGGCCTCGACGCGTCGCACCAGAGCGCCGGGTACCGATTTGGGGTAGCCGGCCCCGGTGAAGCCGCTCATGCCGACGTTGTCACCGGGCCGGATGAACTGAGCCGCGTCATCGGCGGTCATCACCCGCTGCGCAATCGAGGCATTCTGGATTCGAGACAGGTCCGCTGGAGCCACTTGGAGAGCCTAACGCTGC
>JAKAZI010000083.1 GCA_021809495.1 Actinomycetes bacterium
CCGCGCACCGCCGAGGTCACGGTGGTGATCCCCGACTTCTTCACGCCGCGCATCGAGAGACAGAAGTGCTCGGCCTCGAGCACCACGATCGAGCCGCGCGGGGTCAGTTCGCGCTCCATGGCCTCGACGATCTGGGTCGTCATGCGTTCTTGGACCTGGAGGCGCCGCGCGTACCCCTCGACGAGGCGGGCCATCTTGGACAGCCCGGTGATCCGCCCGTGGGCGCCGGGCAGGTAGGCCACGTGGGCGTGTCCGATGAAGGGGACGAGGTGGTGTTCGCACAGCGACGTGAAGGGGATGTCGCGCACCATCACGATCTCGTCGTGACCGGCCTCGAAGGTGACGCGCAGGTGCTCGCCCGGATCGGCCTCGATCCCCTCGAAGAGCTCCACGTACATCTCCGCGACCCGCCGGGGCGTCTCGGTGAGCCCCTCGCGCGACGGGTCCTCGCCGATCGCCTCGAGCAGCTCGCGGACCAGGGCCTCCACGCGCTGGCGGTCGACCACGTTCAGGCCCCGCCGACGTAGGTGTAGATGCCGTCGAGGTTGCGGTAGCGCTCGCTCACGTCGAGCCCGTAGCCCACGACGAAGGCCGGGCCGATCGAAAAGCCCACGTACTTCAGGTCCTGTTCGACGCGCTGCTCGCCCTCTTTGAGCAGCAGCGCGCAGACCTCCAGGCTCGCCGGACTGCGCGCGCCCAGGTACTGGCGCAGGTAGTTGAGGGTCAACCCCGAGTCAACGACGTCCTCGACGATGAGCACGTCACGTCCCGCGATGTCCACGTCCAGGTCCTTCACGATGCGCACCACGCCGCTGGTCTTGGTGGCGGCCCCGTAACTCGACACCGCCATGAACTCGACTTCGACGGGCAGTTCGATGGCGCGCATCAGGTCGGACATGAAGTTGATCGCGCCCTTCAGCACGCAGACGAGCAGCGGCGGATGCCCGTCGTAGTCCCGCGTGATGGCCCGGCCGAGTTCAGTGATCCGTTCGCCAAGATCGGCCGCGGAGACGACGACCTCCCCCAGATCGTGCGCCGCCCAGTGGGCGGTGAATGCCGTGTTGTCGTGCGGGCCCATGCATGGCCAGCGTAGTTGACTACCCGAGCCGCAGGAACTGGTGTCGCCGGCTCAGTCGCCGACCGCCGGCCAGTTCGACCGCGGTGGCGTCGCCCTGGACGACGCGAATGGCCCGTTCGACCTCGGCCGCGCTGGGCGGGTGCTCCTCGTCGCCGTCGCGCAACCGCGCGCGCAGCCACCGGCGCAGGCGCGCGCGCGGCCAGTCGCGAAGCTCCCGACAGTCAACCTCGTCGAGTCGGCGTCCGTCGAGCGCCGCGAGCTCGTCGAGCCACCGGCGCTCGTCGTAGACGAGTGACGCCTGGCGCGCGATGATCGGCACGACGTCGCGTCCGGCGATGTCGTTGGCGAGGGGCATCAGTTCGTGGCGAACCCGATTTCGCCAGAACGCGGGGCTGAGGTTGGTCTCGTCGAAACGGGCGACGACGCCCCGGTCGGCGACGAACGCGTGCAGGTCGCCCCGTCGCACCGAGCGCAGCGGCTTGGTCGGATCGTCCACCATCGGCGAGAGCCCGTCCACGCCGGCCCCGCGCAACAGGTTGAGCAGCACCGTCTCGGCGAGGTCGTCCATCGTATGTCCGGTCAGGGCACCGGGGGGCAGCACCGCTCGGCGCTGCGCGCGAGCCCTCGCCTCGAGGTTCGCCCCCGGGCCCACCCGCACGTCGTGGACGACGACCTCAACGCCGATGGACGCACCGAGGTCCTCGACGAAGCGCGCGTCCAGGCCGCTCGCCGCGCGAAGGTGGTGGTCGACGTGGTGGACCGTGACGACGAGGCGCGCGTCGACGGCGAGCAGCAAGAGTCCCACCGAGTCCGGGCCGCCGGACACGGCGAGGTCCACCGCGGTGCCGGCCGGAGGGAAGTGGCAGGCCTCGAGCAGGACTACCGCGTCGGAGGTCACCCCCGTAATCTAGGCACTCGCCACCAGCGCGGCGCGAGCGCGCCAACCGGCGCCCAGGCGGGCCACGAGGTACGACAAGGACGCGAGGGCGGTGATCCAGAAGCTCACCGGGCCGCCGATCCACACCCCGAGGAACAGCCCCACCCAGGCGCTCATCAAGGCCAGCGCGCTCGAGAGGACGAGGGCTCGCCAGGGTCGACGCGTCACCACCTCGGCGGCCGCCGCCGGTGCCACCAGCAGCGAAAAGACGAGCAGGACCCCGACGATCTGGATGGCGACGACCGTCGTGATGGCGAGCAGCGCCATGAAGAGCAGCGAGAGGCCGCGAACCGAGAGGCCGCGCGACTCCGCGGACTGGGCGTCGACCGAGACGAACAGCATCGGCCGGTAGACGACCGAGATGGCGAGCACGACCGCGATCGACAGCGCGGCGACCATCCACACGTCCCCGAGGGTCACCCCGAGGATCTGCCCGAAGAGGATCGAGTAGGTGGCGTTGGCGTAGCCGCTGTAGAGCGAGATGAAGAGCACCCCGAGTCCGAGCGCCGCCGTCAGGGTCACGCCGACGACCGCGTCGCGATCGTCGAGCGACGCGCCGCCGAGTCCGATCAAGAGTCCCGCGCCGAGACAGAACACCAGCAGGCCGGCGAGGGGCGAGAACCCGAGCAGCACCGCGCCGGCGGCGCCGGCGAATCCGATGTGGCCGATCGCGTGCGCGGCGAACGCCTGGCGACGCAGGACGACGAAGTAGCCCACGAGCCCCGCCGCGAAGGCGACCGCCGTGACGGCGTAGAAGGCGTTCTTCACGAACGGCGTCATGAGCAGCGACCACAGACTCATCGGGTCACCTCGTCGTAGACATCGGCGAAGTGCTCGTGGACGTCCTCGTGGCTGTGGTCGTGGCCGTGGGGGTGGGGATGCGCGAACTCTTCCTCGAGTCCGACGATCACCCGTCGGCCCCGCGGGGTGACCACGATCTCGATCGGGTGGCCGTAGAGCTCGCTGAGGGTCCGCTCGTTGACGACGTCGCCGATCGCGCCGCTACGGATCTGGCGCCGGGCGATCCACAGGACCTGGTCGGTGATCGTGGCGAGCGGGTTGAGGTCGTGCGCGACGACGAGGAGGGCGGCCCCGGTCGTCACGCGAACCAGGTTGATCAGGTCGACGATTTCGGCCTGGGCGGCGATGTCCAGTCCGGCGAGCGGCTCGTCGAGCAGCAGCAGCTGGGGGCGAAAGACCGTCGCGTGCGCGAGGGCGATGCGCTGACGCTGACCGCCCGAGAGCGTACGCAACGGCCGGTCGGCGAAGTTGAGCGTGCCCGTGAGCTCGAGGGCCCGCTGCACGGTGGCGTGCTTGGTCGGGTCACGACGCCACCCGAATCGGGGCCCGTCAAAACCGAGGCCGACGTAGTCGCGACCGGTCAGGGTCGAGAGCTGGTCGGCGGCCCGGGACTGGGCCATGTAGCCGACCTGGGCGTCGCCGCGGCGCGGCGCGGCGCCGAGCACCTCGATCTGTCCCGCGGCGAGCGGGACGATGCCGAGCACGGCCTTCAGTAACGTCGACTTGCCCGCGCCGTTGGGTCCGAGGATCACGTTGATCGTCCCCGTCTCGACGTTCAGGGTCGCGCCCTGCCAGATCGGACGGCCGCCGAGCACGACCGACGCGTCACGCAGCGAGAGGATCGTCATCGCACACACCCTTCGCGCACGAGTGCCGCGCGCATCTTGGACACGACGCCGCCCAGCCAGCGCACGTAGTTCGTCCCGGTCATGGTCTCGGTGACATTGATCACCGGCACGTGGGAGGCCTTGGCCTGGGCGACCAGTTCCTGGGTCAGTGGCGTCGCCGTCTGGGTGTTGTTCACGAGGAACGCCGGGTGGTGGCGCAACTGACTCAACGCGAGCGCGAGGTCTTGGACCGAGGGGTCGACCGAGTTGCCGATCGCGAGGCGCAGCGCCTCGGGCGTGACCACGCGCAGGCCCATGGCCGTGAGCAGGTAGCCGGCGACGTCCTCGGTCGCGGCGACCTTCACGCCAGCGCAGCCGCGCCTGATCTGGGACGCGCGAGCCGTCAGCCCACCGAGGCGAGCAATCGTTGCCGCGGCGCGGGCCCGGGTTCCCGGGAAGTGCCCGAGACGCGAGAGGTCGGTCGCGAGCACGCTGACGAACCGCCGGGCTCCGGCGAGGTCGTAAAAGACGTGCGGGTTCTCGCCCACGCGCACGCCGAGCAGCGAGGCGACGTTGATAACGACCGGGGGCGTCGATCGCGCCTGGACCAGTTTGGTCAGCCACGTGTCGTAGCCGGCCCCGTTCTCGATGACGATCGTCGCGCGCGACACGTTGATGGCGTCACTGGTGGTCGCCTCGTGGTTGTGGGGGTCCGCGTTGGGATCGGTCAAGAGCGAGACCACGGTCGCGTCGGATCCGACGACCTGGCTCGCCAGTGCGCCCCACTGCGAGACCCCGGCCACGATCACCGGCTTGCTCGACGAACTGGACGGGGTGGCGCGCACGAGGACTACCACGACGGCCATCACCAGGACCACCGCGAGAAGGGTCGTGCCCAGGATGCGTTTTCTCGGAATCATTCCAGGTAGTATATCTGGAATGATTCTAGATTGCAACGTCACGTCGGGTAGACTGTGACCGTGGCGTCACCCCGGAACACCGTCCAGCGCCGCGAGATCATCGAGACGCTCGGAGGCGTCCGGGGCTTCATCAGCGCCCAGGAGCTCCACGGGCTCATCGTGCGACGCGGCGG
>JAKAZI010000084.1 GCA_021809495.1 Actinomycetes bacterium
GTTGCGCGAGCATCGGTGCGCTCGACTGGACCACCCAGGTCCCGGGGCCCTGGAGCGGGACGTCGCTGGTCGACCCGACCGATGAGAGATCGCCGACGAGCGCGCCGCTGGCGGCGGCGATTAGCGCTGAGCCGGCTGGCGGCGCGATCGCGACGGTCGAAGTCACTGATGGCAGCGCGGACCTCGCGGTCGCGGTCGCGCCTGGCACAGTCGGAATCGTCGGCGTCGGCGTCGGCGTCGGCGTCGGTGTCGGTGACGTGGAGGACGTGGACCTCGGTGTCACTGACCTCGTCAGGGTTGTCGTCGACTCGGCACTCGTCGTCGGCGCCGCTGCGCGCAAGGTGGTGCCACGAGAGTGCGCGATGGACTTCGGCGGACTCGAGACCATTAAGACGAGGACGAGCAACAAGATCGGGCTCGACCATAAGACCAGGTGCGCCGCTCGCAGCGACGTCACGCGAAGGATCATGATTCCACCGTACCGACGCGTGCGTTCCGCCGCCAAACTGGATGACGTCATGGCCGCTCACACGAGGAACCGGTAGGCGAAGCGTTGAAGTTCGTTCTGTAGTGATTGCGGCGCGGAGTGGTCGACTCCGGCGAGTTCGCGCCACGATCGACCCTCGTAGACCCGGGCGTACGTGAGCCGGGCCAGCCGGTCATGAGGTCCGCCGCAGTAGCTGGCGAGTCGGCGCTCGAGGGGCGAGTCGTCTGAGGCGACGACGTCGTCGTCGAGACCTCCGGCCGCCTGCTTCGCGGCCTTCTCCTTGAGCAACCAACGCCGCAGTCGTCCGCGAACCGCTGACAGGATGTCGGGTGCCGCGAAGGGGCGAGACTGCCCGGCCCACTCGGTCAGTAGCTCGCTCGCCAGCGCGATCGCGACGCCGAGCGTCTCACTCGGTTCGCTTACGACACCCGCGCCGAAGCGGAGTTGGCGACAGACATTCACGATTCCCGGCAAGAGTGTCTGGAGTAGTGCGCGGTGGACGTTGGCGTCCGCAGCCCCCTGGAGCATGATTTGAACCAGTCGCGCACGTTCCAGCACCGAACGTCCGGCGCCGATCTCGAGCGCGTCGACCAGGTCGCCGAGATCCGCGATTCCCTGGAGTGGTGCGTCGGGGTGGCGTTCGCGAAGCTGGTGCAACGCAGCCTCCGAAGGGCTTCGGTGGGCGACGTGTCGCCAATCGGAGCGAAGCTGACTGAGTAGGTCGTAGGTAATTGTCATGGGACGAAGTACACCGGGACGTGCGCGTAGCGGCGCACACCGTTGGACAACTCGAATCACGCCAGTTTTCATGACGCGCATCGTGTCAAGGACTGCGCATAGCGTCACGCACATACACGGCCTAGGCTGCCCCCATGGACATCGAAGCGTTCTACCAGCAGAATGAAGCGCGCCGTGAAAGCGCGGAGTTCGAGTTCGGCGACGAGTGGACCGACGCAACGGGCAATACCTATCGCTTGTCCTGGGTCGAGGCCACGGGCGAGCTCTACCTGATGATCGGTCCCGAGGCGACGGTGAGCGAGGACATCTTCGGGGATTTCCTCGTAGCCGATGAACCGGTGAGCGGCTTGACCGTCGTCGTCATCGCCACCGTTGGGTCACTGGGTGCCGTCGAGGATCAGCTCGAGGGTTGGGAGGATGCGATGCTCGATGAGAATTCTCTCGAGTGGCTCTACGAACGCTTTACCGACTAGGCCGCGCCGGTGTTTCGTACGACCGGTGCTGACGATTCAGGATCAAAGATACGGCGTTGGGGATTGGGCGATCCGACACAGGTTGGTTAGTGACGGGATCAGGTTGACGATGGGAACCCGCTCGGCCTCGTTGATCGTGGTCATCAATGGGTTCCAGCCGCCGTCACTGGAAGTCGCTGAAGCGGCGTACGGCGTGGCACGAAGCAAGACGGCGAGCGCGTTGGACTGCAGACTCGCTCGCGCCGAATCGGTGATGCCGGGCCGCGTGCTTTGACGGTAGATCGCCAGCGATTGGTCAACGTATTTACAAGCGATGCGGGCCTGGGACACCGCACCGGAGGTGCCGCACGAACTGAGCGCCAGCGCCGACGTAGCTACGAGGACGAAGGGAACCAGTCGTCGAATCAGGCCAGCCACGAGTCCGCGGCTTGAAGCAAGAAATCACTGATCGTTCGTCCGTGCTCGAAGACGTCGCACAGCGGATCCTCGCCCTTGGCCACCTGGCTTAGGGAGATCGCACGACGAGCAACGATGGCGATCCGGCGTTCACTGGTCTCGGTGGGCGAGGCGAACGTATCGGTCGCGGTGACTTCAAGCGGCAGGTCGACGCCGCCGATCGGTGCGAGGTCGATGGCCAAACGCAAGAGGTCGGGGCCGTGGGGCATCGGCGGCAGGCTCCACGTCAGGATCAAGGGGAAGTGGAAATCGTCGGGCGGATCGACGTCATCGGGCAGGCCCAGTACCGCGTCCTCGAAGGCGAGAAGGGTCCTCGGGTCGACGTCGAGCTCGACGTGGAGGTCCACGGGGCCACCACACCCGTCCTCGGGGTGGAGGTCAACTTCCCACGCTTGACGCAAGGAGTAGGTCTCAACGAAATGTCGTTCGTCGTGCACGTGGAACCCGTGGGTGACCGCGTGGTCCTTGAGATCGGCTACGAAACCGGCGACGTCGATGGCGGCCATCACTTCAAGATTAGTCGTCGACGTGTCACGTGTTGCGACGTCGGCCAGATCTAGAGCCTCAGGGAAAGACGAATCGGGAGATTGGCCGAGGACTGGCCGATGTCGAAGCCGTACGTGCCGGGAACGACGGTGAAGGTCCCACCGTGGTAGATCTCGAAGCCGCGTCGGTCCACCGACAGGGTGACGTGCGTCGTCCTTCCCGCTTTCAGGAGCACCCGGGCGAACGCGCGCAGCTGTTCGGGGGGCTCGCCAGCACTGGCGGGGTAGGAAACGTAGAGCTGGACGACGTCCGCTCCGGTCCGACGACCGGTGTTGGTGACGCCCAGCGAGACGCTCACACCGGTGGCGGTTCGTCGGAGTCGGGCGTGACCCAGGGCGAAACTGGTGTAGGAAAGGCCGAATCCAAAAGGGAACAGTGGACGTACGTGATTGGCCTGGTACCAGCGGTACCCCATTTGAAGACCGGGCGTGAATTCGACCGATCCGTCAACCCCGGGGAACAGGGGCGGCGATGAGATCGGCGTGGCACCCATGGAGGTGGGAAACGTGAGTGGCAGACGGCCCGAGGGATCGACGGCTCCGCTCAGGACGGGCGCGATTGCGGCTCCGTCGACCTGACCCGGAAACCACGCCTCGAGGACGGCCGCAACGTGCCCCAGCCACGGCATGGTCACCGCACCACCGGTCTCGAGCACGACGATAGTGCGTGGATTCGCAGCCGCGACAGCGCGAATCAGTGAGTTCTGATCACCCGGCAGGCTGAGATTAGGTCGGTCCGCCCCCTCCGAGGTCAGATCGCTCGCTACAACAATCACGTACCGCGCGTGTCGGGCGATCCGAACAGCTTTGTTGATCGCCGGCGTGGCGTCGACGAGGTCGAAGGTCGGTGCCGGATGATTGCGGATGTCAAACCACGTGACTCGCAACGTGTAGGTCCGACCGGACTTGAAATTGATCGCGGTGGTGATCAGGTCGGGCGAGTGCAGTCCGCGCGACGCGATGAGCAGTCGATTGTTCACGTACACCCAGGTATCGCCGAACTGTCGAAAGGCGACGTCGTAGACCCCCGTTCGTTTGGCGCGAAACTTCACTTGCGACGTCATCCAGTTATCGCCTCTGCCGGGCGCCGTCGCCGTGGCGACACTCGGTGTCACGTTGCCGCCATGGTCGATGCCGATGTCCGCCTTGCCTGGTTCGCCGACCTGGCCGAATCGGGTGATCAATTTGAGCGGGGTCCCCGACTCGATGACGATATCGCGCCGCGACTTGACGTCAGGGATGTAGATGTCCCCGGGCGCGTAGGTCACGCGCACGCGACCCGCAAAGGCGTGGCGTAGAGCGTCGAACGGGGTGACCACGGAGGTCGCCACCACCGCGGCGCTGCCGCCGCCGGCGCTGACCGGAAGCCGATTCCCTGCGAGACCGATCACCGCGATCGATCGTGGAGCGGCGGGGAGCGGGAGTACCCGGTTTCGGTTCTTCAGCAGTACGACACCGCTTTCGGCCGCGCGTAACGCAATGGAGACGTGGGCGGGTGTTGAAACGACGGCGCTCAGTGAGAGCCGGAGGGGATGCGCGATGAGTCCCAGCGCGAACATGGGAACGAGGATTGCGTGGACCGCGCGATCGAGGACGGCAATCGCGAGCCGGTGGTGCAGGACGGCATTGATTAAGCCAGCGGTATTGATCGGCTTAATCATGGAGATTCCGGCGCGAAGCGCGGCGACGGGATTGTCGACTGCCCCGAGGTCGGAACGGACGAATCCCGTGAATCCCCATGATCGCAGCGTCTGGTAGACGTAGGGACTCGAACACGTATTGACGCCATTCAGTGACCCGTAGGAACACATGAGTGACGCCACGTGTCCCTGTCGTACCGCGGCTTCGAAGGGGGCGTTGTAGATCTCGGCTAAAGCGCGCGCCGACACACGTTGATTAAGGCGCGCGCGGGCGGTCTCTTGGGTGTAGGCGGTGAAGTGCTTGGCGTCGGAAATCTCACCCAGAGACTGGATTCCTCGAATTGCGGCCACGCCGAGCACGGAGGAGAGATAGGGATCCTCACCGTAGGTCT
>JAKAZI010000085.1 GCA_021809495.1 Actinomycetes bacterium
AGTGAGCCCGGGGACCGTTTAGCCGCCTAGCATGGCCACTGGGCGCCGCCTACTAGCGTGGTTCAGTCATGTCACTACGCACTTCGCTCAGAAATATCGCCATCATCGCCCACGTCGACCACGGAAAGACGACTCTGGTCGACGCGATGCTGCGCCAAACCGGGGCGTTCACCGCGCACGAGGAGCTCACGGACCGGGTCATGGACTCCGGTGACCTCGAGCGCGAGAAGGGCATCACCATCCTCGCCAAGAACACCGCGGTGAAGTGGCGCGACCTGACGATCAACATCATCGACACCCCCGGCCACGCCGACTTCGGCGGCGAAGTCGAGCGCGGGCTGGCGATGGTCGACGCGGTCATCCTGCTCGTCGACGCGGCCGAAGGACCCCTGCCCCAGACCCGCTTCGTGCTGCGCAAGACCCTCGAGCGACGGTTGCCCGTGGTGCTCTTGATCAACAAGGTCGACCGGCCCGACGCGCGCGTGGCCGACGTCGTCACCGAGGTCGAGAACCTCTTCCTCGACCTCGACGCCGACGAGCACCAGATCGCCTTCCCCATCCTCTACGCGAGCGCCCGCCAGGGCTGGGCGTCACACGACGCCACCGACACCGGCGGCGACCTGACCCCGCTCTTTCAGACGATCGCCGACTACGTGCCCGCCCCCGAGTACGACCCCGATCACGGCCTCCAGGCGCTCGTGTGCAACCTCGACGCCTCGCCCTACCTGGGCCGACTGGCGCTGTGTCGCGTGGTCAACGGCACCCTCGAACGCGGCCAGCGCATCGCGTGGTGTCGCATCGACGGGACCATCGAGCACGCCAAGATCACCGAGCTCTTCATCACCGAGGCTCTCGACCGCGTCCCCGCCCAGAGCGCCGGCCCCGGCGACATCGTGGCGGTCGCGGGTTTCGACGACATCACGATCGGCGAGACGCTCGCCGACCCCGAGAACCCCATCGCCTTGGAGCCCCTGCACGTCGACGAGCCGAGCCTCTCGATGACGATCGGCATCAACACCTCGCCGCTCGCCGGCACCGAGGGCAAACTCCTCACCGCCCGCATGGTCAAGGACCGCCTCGACCGCGAGCTGGTGGGCAACGTCTCGCTGCGCGTGCTCGCCACCGAGCGCCCCGACGCCTGGGAGGTCCAGGGCCGCGGCGAGCTGCAACTCGCGATCCTGATCGAGACGATGCGCCGCGAGGGCTTCGAGCTGACGGTCGGCAAGCCCCAGGTCGTCACCAAGGTCATCGACGGCCACGTCAACGAGCCGATGGAGCGGGTCACCATCGACGTGCCCGAGGAGTTCGTCGGCGCGGTGACGACGTTGCTCGCGACCCGCAAGGGCACGGTGCTCGACATGGTGAACCACGGCACCGGCTGGGTCCGACTCGAGTGGCGCATTCCGGCGCGCGGGCTCGTGGGCATCCGCACCGAGTTCATGACCGAGACGCGCGGCTCGGGGATGATGCACTCGAACTTCGACGGCTACGCGCCCTGGTTCGGCGAGATTCGCACCCGGCGCAACGGGGTCCTCGTCGCCGACCGGCGCGGTGACACGACCGGCAACGCGCTGATCGACCTCGAGCAGCGCGGCGTGCTCTTCGTCGGCCCGGGCGTCGAGGTCTACGAGGGCATGATCGTCGGCGAGAACGCCCGCTCCGACGAGATGAACGTCAATCCGACCAAGGAGAAGAAGCTCACCAACATGCGCGCGTCGGGCAGCGACAACTTCGAGAAGATCTCGCCGCCGACCATCTTCTCCCTGGAGCAGGCGCTCGAGTTCATCGCCGACGACGAGGCCGTCGAGGTCACGCCGAAGTCGGTGCGGCTGCGCAAGACGGTCCTCGACCACTCTCAGCGCGCGCGGCTCCGCAGTAAGAAGGGCTAGCTCAAGTAGAGTCGTCCCCGGAGGGATGACAGAGCGGACGAATGTACCGGTCTTGAAAACCGGCGTGGGCTTGCCCACCGTGGGTTCGAATCCCACTCCCTCCGCCATGTACTGACCCACGGATCAGGGATATTCCAACTTCAACACGTTGTCCCAGAAACAGTCCGTGCGACCGAGGCGGCACCACGACCTCGAAGGCTCGGCGCACTCGCTCCCGACGCCCGGTCACGAAGATGGAACGCGCCGGACAGAGATGGCCCGATCAGTCGAGGGGCCGTACGCGCGCGCGCAGCGACGCCATCCAGTCCGTCGCGGCCCGACGGGCCTCGTCGATCTCGCCGCGCCTGCTCGTCGCTTCCTCGCCGGTCACCGGGTAGGAGCCGAGGAACTTCACGCGCGCGAGGTGGACCTGGAGGTCGACGAGACAGTCGGCGACGATGTCGTCGTCGACGTGACCCTCGAACTCGATCACGAAGCAGTAGTTCCCGAGCCCGAGTTTGGTCGGTCGACTCTCGAGCTTGGTCAGGTTGATGTCGCGCGCCGCGAAACGCCCCAGGATCCCGTAGAGCGAACCCGGACGGTCGTTGTCCTGGAAGCAGACGATGGTCGTGCGATCGTGGCCCGTCGGCGTCGCGATGGCGTCGCGACCGACCACGACGAAACGCGTGGCGTTGCCCGGGTGGTCCTCGATGTCCGGGGCGAGTGACGCGAGACCGAAGATCTCACCGGCCATCGCCGAACCGACGGCCGCCCAGGGCTCGTCGGACTCAGCGACCAGTCGCGCCGCCTCCGAGGTGGACGTCGACTGGACGACGCCGGCGCGCGGCATGCCGGCGAGGAATCCGCGAACCTGCGCGAGCGCGTGCACGTAGCTGTACACGGTCGTGACCGCCGCGAGCGACACCCCGGGACGGGCGAGCAGGTGCAGGTGGATCGGACGCACGACCTCGCGCTCGATGTAGAGGTCGTAGTCGAAGACCAGGCCGTCGATCGTCGCCGACACCGTGCCCTCGATCGCGTTCTCGATGGGAACGAGCACCCGGTCGAGTCGACCGGCGGCGACGTCGGCGAGCAGGTCACCGATCGTGGCGACCGCAACGGCGCGGCCGTCGCCGAGGGTGGTGACGGCCTCGTGCGTGAACGAGCCTTCCGGGCCGAGAAAACCGATCGTCGTCGCGTTCATGCCACATCCTACCGACCGGTTCGAACGCTCACCTGCGGGTCGCGCCGGGTGTCTACGATAGCAAGGGCCTCATTTGAAAGGTAACGAGTTATGGGACATCCGATGTTTGAATACGATGCTGAGGCGACCAACGCGATCCTCGACTACTGCCGGGACCGGCTCGCCCTGGATCCCGTGCCCCTCGACTACGGCGGACTCGCCACGCTGCCCCTGGACGAGCTCTCGACGATGATCACCGCCGAGGGCCGCGCACCCGTCGAGGTGCTCGACTTCTTCAAGCGGTCCCTCGCCCCGGCGGTCGTCTCGAGCGACCCGCCCACCTACCTCGCCTTCATCCCCAACGCGCCGACCAAGAACTCGCTGCTCTTTGACATGGTGGTCGCCTGTTCGGGGCTGAACGGCACCAGCTGGCTGGAGTCGGCCGGGGTCGTGGTCGCCGAGAACCAGGCCCTCGGGTACCTCGCCGGCCGCGCGGGGATGCCCGAGGGGTCCGGCGGCGCCTTCGTCTCGGGCGGCTCGATGGGCAACCTCGCCGGGCTCACGGTCGGGCGCGACGTCGGACGCACGCGGCGCCCCGACCTGGACCCGCGCAGCGTGCGCTACGCCATCTCGGCCGACACCCACTCGAGCGTCGGCAAGGCGCTGCACGTCATCGGCGTGGACGCCCTGCTCGTGGAGACCGAGGACCACCGCTTCACCCGCGAAGCACTGATCGACGCGCTCGCGCGTGACCCGCACCCCGAGACGGTGATCGGCGTCGTGGCGACCTCGGGGACGACCAACGCCGGCATCGTCGACGACCTCGAGGGGCTCGGCAGCTACGCGCGCGAACACGATCTCTGGTTCCACGTCGACGGCGCCTACGGCGGCGCGGCGATGATGTCGGCCACGGAGGGCCACCGCTTCACGGGGCTGCGCCACGCCGACAGCTTCGTCGTGGACCCCCACAAGTGGCTCTTCGCGCCACTGGACTGCGCGGCCCTGATCTATCGCAACCCCACGGTCGCGCGCAAGGTGCTGGCCCAGCAGGCGAGTTACCTCGACATCCTGCACAGCACCGACGACGAGCACTACGAGTGGAACCCGTCGGACTTCGCGATCCACCTCTCGCGGCGCGCCCGCGGGTTGCCGTTCTGGTACTCGCTGGTCACCTACGGCACGGCCGCCTTCGAGTCGGCGATCCAGGCGGCGATCGACCTCGCGCGACGCGCCGAGGCGATCATCGGCGAGTACGACCACGTCGAGATGGTGCGCCCGAGCAGCCTGTCGGTGGTGATGTTCCGTCGCCACGGGTGGAGCGACGAGCGCTACAACGAGTGGAGCCTGCAGTTGCTGCGCGACCAGATCGCCTTCGTCACCCCGACCAAGTGGGAGGGCGAGACGGTCGCGCGCTTCGCCTTCTTGCACCCCGACACCGACGAGGCGTTGGTGCGCCGGATCCTCGAGACGATGCGGGACTAA
>JAKAZI010000086.1 GCA_021809495.1 Actinomycetes bacterium
GCCGCTACCCGCAGGCCGAAGCTGCTCGCCGGCGGCGGCGGGTTGGTCTCGACCGCGCACGACTACCAGCGCTTCATGTCGATGTTGCTCGGGGCCGGTGAGCTCGACGGCGTGCGTCTGCTCTCCAGTCGCACCGTGGGCCTGATGACCCAGAACCACCTGCCCGAGGGGCGCGACCTCGTCAGCTTCGCGCGCGACTCCTTCAGCGAGGTCGGTCAGACCGGGGTCGGCTTCGGGCTCGGGATGTCGGTCGTCGCCGACCAACCGCGCAACAAGAGCCTGACGTCGGTCGGCACGTTCGCGTGGGGCGGTGCGGCCTCGACGTACTTCTGGGTCGACCCCTCCGAGGAGATCACCGTCGGGTTCTACACTCAACTTCTGCCGAGTTGGATCTACCCGGTGCGCCGGGAGATCCAGCAGTTGGTCTACGCGTCGCTGGTGGACTGACGCTGGTCGTGACGCTGTTCGTGAAGTAGAAGGAGGAGATGATGAACAAACTCGTCAGTTCGGCCGCGCTCGCGGTGGCCGACATCCCCGACGGGGCCTCGATCGCGGTCGGGGGGTTCGGACTCTGCGGAATCCCGACCACGCTGATTGACGCGCTCTACCAGCGCGGCAGCACCAACCTGGTGACCGTTTCCAACAACTGCGGGGTCGACAGCGCGGGCCTCGGCGTGCTGCTCGCCGCCAAGCGGATCGCGCGCACGACCGGCTCATACGTCGGCGAGAACAAGGAGTTCGAACGCCAGTTCCTGAGCGGCGAGCTCGAGGTCGAGCTCGTGCCCCAGGGCACCCTCGCCGAGCGGCTGCGCGCCGGGGGCGCGGGCATCCCCGCGTTCTACACCCCGGCCGGCGTCGGCACCCAGGTCGCCGAGGGCGGTCTGCCCTGGCGCTACGACGGCGCGGGCGGCATCGCCATCGGCTCGCCCGCGAAAGAGGTCCGCGACTTCGACGGCGTCGCCTACGTGCTCGAGCGGGCCATCAGGACCGATTTCGCGCTGGTGCACGCCCGCTACGGCGACGTGCACGGCAACCTCGTGTACCACGAGAGCGCGGCCAACTTTAATCCGCTGTGCGCGGCCGCGGGGCGCGTCACGATCGCCGAGGTCGAAGAGATGGTCGACCCGGGCGAGCTCGACCCGGCTCACGTGCACACCCCAGGGATCTTCGTTCAGCGCGTGGTCCACGCGCCGGGCGTCGAGAAGCTCATCGAGAAGAGGACGGTGCGATCATGAGGACCCGTGAGGAACTGGCCGCGCGCGTGGCCCAGGAATTGGTCGACGGTCAGTACGTCAACCTGGGGATCGGACTACCGACCCTCGTGCCGAACTACGTCGAGGCGGGCGTGCACGTGGTGCTGCACGCCGAGAACGGCATCCTCGGGGTCGGGCCGTACCCGAGCGAGGAGGCCGTCGACGCCGACTTGATCAACGCCGGCAAGGAGACCGTCACGGTGCTGGCCGGCGCGTCGTTCTTCGACTCGGCGGCGTCCTTCGCCATGATTCGCGGCGGTCACGTCGACGTCGCCGTTCTCGGCGCCATGCAGGTCTCGGCGAGGGGCGATCTGGCGAACTGGATGATCCCGGGCAAGATGGTCAAGGGCATGGGTGGGGCGATGGACCTCGTTCACGGGGCCAAGCGCGTCATCGTCATGATGGAGCACGCCGCGAAGGACGGGGCCTTCAAGATCGTCAACGAGTGCACGCTGCCGCTCACCGGACGCACCTGCGTCCAGCGCATCATCACCGACCTCTGCGTGATCGACGTCGAGCCCGAGGGCCTGGTGCTGCGCGAGCTCGCCCCGGGGGTCACCGTCGACGAGGTGCGCGCCGCGACTGAGCCCGAACTGCTGGTCGCGCTCGACTGAGCGTCACCCTCACCGGACAATGCGCGTTCGGTAGTGTTCTGCTCGTGACCAATCGAGGCCATTCACCGAGGAGCGAGTCGGGTCGTGGCTGAGCGACGCCGCGCGCCCGCCGGGGCCGTCGGCCCACCGGACGTGGTCACCGCGGTGCCACGACCGACCCGCGCCGAACCGAAGGGAAAGGGCCAGCGCACCCGCCGGGCGCTGTTGCAGGCGGCCGAAGAGGTCTTTGGCGCCGTCGGCTATCACGACGCGTCGATCGTGAAAATCACCGAACTCGCGGGTGTCGCCCAGGGCACCTTCTACCTGTACTTCTCGGGAAAGCAGGAAGTCTTCGACGAGGTCGTCGCCGATTTGAACCAGCGGGTGCGTCACGCCATGTCCGAGGCGGCCCGCGGCGCGACGACCCGGTTGGACGCGGAGCGCATGGGCTTCGCGGGATTCTTCAAGTTCACCGCCGAGCACCCCGCGCTCTACCGGGTGATTCGACAGGCGGAGTTCGTGTCGCCCCAGGCGCTGCGCAACCACTACGAGACCATCATTGAGAACTACATCCCGTTCCTCTCTGACGCGATGGACACCGGCGAGATCGCCGCGGGCGACCCGATGGTGCTGGCCTGGTCGCTGATCGCCGTCGGCGAGGCGATCGGGATGCGCTGGATCCTCTGGAACGAGGCGCACGAGGTCCCCCCGGAGGTCTTCACCGAGATGGTCACCATCATCGCGCGGATGTTGGGCAGCCGCACGCCTCAGGGCACGACGAGCGCCGAGGGTTCCGACCCGGTCGGCGCCGAGCGTGGCGACTGAGCGCGAGCGGGTGAGCGTCCCGGGTGACCGGGGGCGGCGGACCACGCGCGACTCTTCGACGGGCGCAGCGTTGATGGCGACGGGCGACGACCTCCGGCTCGTCGGCGGGTGGATCGCCGAGGGTGGCGCCGCGGACCCCGAACGCGCCGCCATCGCGTACTGCGGTCGCACGATGACCTATCGCGAGCTCGACCATCGTTCCACGGGACTGGCCCTCGCGCTGCTCGCGCGCGGACTCGGTCCCGGCGAACGCGTGGCGAGTGTCACCGAGAACCACCCCGAGCACGTCGTACTGCTCTTCGCCTGCGCGAAGGCCGGCCTCATCCTCGCGCCGCTCAACTGGCGTCTCGCCGCCGACGAATTGCGACTCCAGGTCGAGCTCTTCGATCCTTCGTTGCTCGTCGTTTCGGCCGCGCAGCTGGCTCGCGTGACTGGCGACCCGACGATGGCCGCTCGAACGATCGTGCGACTGGAGTCCCTCGACGAGCTCGAAGCACCGGGCGCGACCGGCGATCTCCCCGCCGTTCACGAGGACGACGGGCTGCTGCTCATCGCGACGTCGGGCACGACCGGCACCCCCAAGGGTGCGCTGTTGACCCACGCGAACTGTTACTGGACGAACCGGTCGCTCGACGCGGCGGTGCCGATGTCCGCCGACGACGTCGTACTCCAGGTGCTGCCCCAGTATCACGTCGGCGGGTGGAACGTCCAGCCCCTGCTCGGGTGGTGGCGCGGCGCGACGGTACTGCTCGAGTCCACCTTTGACGCGGCCCACGTCCTCGGGCTGATCGAACGACGTCGGGTCACGACCATGATGGGGGTGCCCACCACCTACCTGATGTTGGCCCAGCACCCGGACTTCGACGGCGCCGACCTCACCGCGCTCAAGTCGGTGATCGTCGGCGGCGCGGCGATGCCGCGCACCCTGGTCGAGCGGTGGCGCGCGAAGGGCGTCGCGGTGGTCCAGGGCTACGGACTCACCGAGGCCGCGCCGAACGTCTGCTACCTGCCGGCCGAAGAGGCCGCGCGTCGCCCCGGGTCCGTCGGCCAGCCGTACCGACACGTCGAGCTCAGCATCCGCGACGGGCTCGGGTGCACCATCGAGGGCTCCGGTCGCGGCGAGCTGTGGGTTCGCGGTCCCAACGTTTTCGCCGGCTACTGGCGCGACCCCGCGGCGACCGCGGCGGCGGTGGTCGACGGTTGGCTGGACACCGGTGACGTCGCCGAACGTGACGGCGACGGTTTCTACCGCATCGTCGGGCGCACGAAGGAGATGTTCGTCTCGGGCGGCGAGAACGTCTTTCCCGTCGAGGTGGAGCGGGTACTCACCGCCTACGACGACGTGGCCGAGGCGGCCGTCGTCGGCGTGCGTGACTCGACGTGGGGCGAATCGGGAGCGGCGTTCGTCGTGGCCCGACGCGGCGCCGATATCGACGTGGACGCACTGCTCGCGCACTGTCGGGCGCACCTCGCCTCGTTCAAGGTCCCTCGTTCGATCGAGGTCGTCACCGAACTGCCCCAGACGCACATCGGCAAGGTGAACAAGGCCGCACTGCGCCAGCGCGTAAGCGGCGCACGCTGAGCCGACCTCGACCGTGCCGATGGCGTCGTCGGCGCGGTGCGTCCGACGGATGCGGTGAACGCGAGTCCGGCGTAGCCCGCCGCTTCGACGAGTGATGAGATCGTGGCACGACCGAAACACGGCGCGCAGTCGAGAACTTCAAAGTTGAAAACTTGTCAGTCATCAGGTGTCGTAGGCTGATGAAGTAGTTCGAAGGGGCGCGATGGCGAGGGTTGAGCGA
>JAKAZI010000087.1 GCA_021809495.1 Actinomycetes bacterium
GCGTCGACGGGCCGACCGGTGATCCACTACGACCAGCTCGGTTGCGGTCGCTCGACACACCTGCGTGACCGGGGGGTCGAGTTCTGGACCGTCGAACTCTTCCTGGCGGAGTTGACGAACCTCGTGGACGCCCTCGGCCTGGACCGCTACCACGTGCTCGGTCAGTCGTGGGGCGGCATGCTCGGCGCCGAATACGCGGTCACGCGTCCCGAGGGTCTTGCGTCACTGGTGATCAGTAACTCGCCGGCCTCGATGGACCTGTGGGTCGCCGAGGCCAATCGACTGCGTCGGGACCTACCCGGCGATGTGCGCGACGCGCTCGATCGTCACGAAGCCGACGGAACGACCGAGGACGCGGCCTACCTCGCGGCCACCCAGGTGTTCTACGACCGCCACGTCTGTCGGGTGTTGCCCAATCCCGCCGAAGTCATCGCTACCCAGACCCAGCTCAACGAGGACCCCGTCGTGTATCGGACGATGAACGGGCCGAACGAGTTCTACTGCGTCGGCAGCCTGCGCACGTGGTCGATCGTCGATCAACTGGCGTCGATTGAGGTACCGACCCTGCTCATCTCGGGTCGCTACGACGAAGCGACCCCGGCGACGGTCCAGCCCTTCGCCGACCACATCGACGACGTGCGCTGGACGATCTTCGAGGAGTCAAGTCACATGCCATTCGTCGAGGAACCCGAGCGCTACCGCGACGTGGTGGGCGCGTTTCTCGCCGAACACGACTAGCGATGGGACTCGTCGTCCTCGACAGCGTGCTCGTCGACCTGACGTTGCGCGTGACGAGGCTCCCGGACCGCGGCGGGGACGTGCGGAGCTCGCGGTCGTCACTGTCCACCGGCGGCGGCTTCAACGTGCTCGCCGCCGCCCGACGCCAGGGCCTGGAGGCTCGTTACGGTGGCCGGCTCGGTCACGGGCCCTTCGCCGATCTCGCGCGCGCGAGCCTGGACGCCGAGGGGATCGCCTACGGACCAGACGACGGGGGTGAGGACCTCGGCGTCTGCGTCGTTATCGTCGACGACGAGGGTGAGCGGACCTTCATCACCGCGCCGGGCGCCGAACTCGCTCTGGACGCGTCGTCGTTGGCGCGCCTCGAGCTCGGGTCGGGCGACTACCTCTATCTGTCGGGGTACAACCTCGCCCACCCAGAACTCGCGGCGATCATCAGTCCGTGGCTGCACTCGGTTCCCGGTGACGTCGTCGTAGCCTTTGACCCCGGTGCGCGGTTCACCGACGCGGACCCGGCGGTACTCGCCTCCGTGCTCGATCGCACCGACTGGTTGCTCGCGAGCGCGAGCGAGTGTCTAGCCCTCGCCGCGGCGCCCGTGGTGGAGACGGCGGCCCGTCAACTGCTCACGCGCGTGCGCACGGGCGTCGTCGTCCACGACGGGCCGGCCGGCTGCGTGGTCGCCGTTGACGACGAGGTGGTGCGCGTCGCGGGCTACGACGTGTCGGTCGTGGACACCAACGGGGCCGGGGACGCGCACAATGGGGTCCTGCTCGCGGGACTCGCGGCGGGACTCGCGCCGGCCAACGCGGCGCGCCGCGCCAACGCGGCCGCCGCGATTGCGATCGAGTCGTTCGGCCCCGCGGCGGCCCCGACTCGCGATGGGCTCGACGCGTGGCTCAAGGCGCGGTCGTGATGCGTTCGTCACGAGTGAGACGATGCAGTGCGAATACGAGTGAGACAGCGTGAACGACACGGAGAGACGATGAAGGCATTCCAGGACTACTACCCCGAACACCTGGCCCACTGCTACGGCTGCGGACGACTCAACGAGCACGGTTACCAGATAAAAACGGTGTGGGATGGGGACGAGAGCCTGACGACCTTCACCCCGTCGGCCTTCCACACCGCGATCCCCGGCTTCGTCTACGGCGGGTTACTCGCGTCGCTCATCGACTGTCACAGCACGGGGACGGCCGCCGCGGCCATGTACCGCGCCGAGGGCCGCGAGATGGATTCACTCCCGGCGTTCCGCTTCGTCACCGGAACCTTGAGCGTGCGCTACGTCCTGGCGACACCACTCGGGCCAACGCTCGAGATTCGCGGCCGCGTCAGCGAGATCAAGGGTCGCAAGGTGACCGTCGTCTCCACGTTGTGGGCGGGTAGCGAACCAACGGTGACCGGCGAGGTCGTGGCGCTGCAGATGCCCGAGGACTTCGGTCGCTGAGCTCGCGCCCGCGTCGACGATGAAACGCGCCGGCCCGACGACGGGCGTGAGCGTCACCGTGGTGACCGGGTCCCGACTAGCGGTAGTTCTCGCCGAGTTCGTCACTCCACGCGGGCGTCGAGAGCGTGCCGCGCGGCACGCTCCACTGGAACACCGGCTTGATGTCGAGTACCGGTGTACCGTCGATGCCATCGAGGCCCCGCACGGTGAAGGACCGCTCGCCGAGGCTGTCGATCGGCAGCGTCGTCAGGAGCAGTCGGTTCGGACGATCCTTATTGCGCTGGGCGAAGACCCCAACGTCGGGCCAGTCCGGGTTGCCCCGGGGGCGACGGTGCCACGGCGCGGGCGGCACGTCCTCGGCCCAGTCCGCGAAGAAGATCAGTTCGACGTGGGAGAAGTCCTCGAGACCGGAAAGGGCCTCGCTGGGAACGTCCGCGGCCAACTCAACCGTGCTTAAGACGTCGTCCCAGTTGTCGTCGAGCGCCTCGCTCCGGTCGTTACGGATGTAGGCGATCGCCCGAACGGAGTAGTCCATCGCCCCAATCTAGCCAGCGCCCCGGGTGGGTGGCGGCCCGGGCTGTAGGGTGATTGCCCGGAATGGGGAACGATGGCTGAACTGACCTTCACCTACGGAACGATGGCGGCTGGCAAGTCCACCCTCGCGCTGCAGCTCTGCTGGCAACTACGACAGGGCCGCAGCGACGTCGCGCTGTGGACCTTCGGGGACCGTAGCGCGACGGGGATGGTCACGAGTCGAATTGGCATCGAGGCGGAGGCCGAAGCCGTGACGCCCGGCGCCGATCTCGCCGACGCCGTTCATCGGCTGCTCGATCGCGCCGTGCGGATCCTCGTCATCGACGAGGTGCAGTTCGCCAGCGTCGAGCAGGTGGACACCCTCGCGCGACTGGTGGACGACCACGACGTCGACGTGCACGCCTTCGGCCTCTCGTCGGACTTCCTCTTGAACATCTTCCCGGGCTCGGCCCGGCTCTTCGCGATCGCCGACTGGGCCCACGAACTGCCGCTCACGTCGTCGTGCTGGTGCGGTCGAAAGGGTCGCTGCAACGCCCGGGTGGTCGACGGCGTGGTCGCGCGTACGGGCGACCAGTTCTACTACGGGGATATCGCCGCCGGTGAGGTCCACTACGAGGTGTTGTGTCGCACCCACTACCGGTTGGGCCAGCTCGCGCCCGAGGCGGCGCTTTAGAAGAAGGCGGCGCAGAGGTCGTAGAGCTCGCGCGGCACGCGACGCTGGCCCTCAGCCACGACGGTGAGCGGCTGGAGCTCGATGCGCCCACCGCGCACGAGGGGGATCTTGCCGAATTCGCCCGCGACGACCGCCTCGTAGGCCGCCGCGCCGACGCGCGTGGCCCAGATCCGGTCGTAGGCGGTCGGACTGCCGCCACGCTGCAGGTGACCGAGGACCGTGGTTCGCACCTCGAAGCCGCCGTGCTCGTCGATTCGTGACGCGACGAACTGGCCGACCCCGCGGGTGGCGAGGCGAACGCCGCGCACGCCCTCGGTGGAGAGATCCCCGAGTTCGGTGCCCCCCAGGGTTCGCAGGTTGACCCCCTCGGCGACGACGACGATCGAGAAGGCGTGACCCGCGCTGCGCCGCTTGACGAGGTGCGCCACGATGTCGTCCATCGTCATCGGGAACTCGGGGATGACGATCAGGTCGGCGCCGCCGGCGAGACCCCCGAGGGCGGCGACCCAGCCGGTGGCGCGGCCCATGGTTTCGACGACCATCACGCGGTGGTGCGAGGCGGCGGTCGTGTAGAGGCGGTCGAGGGACTCGGCGACCAGGCTGATCGCGGTGTCAAAGCCGATGCAGTAGTCGGTGCCGAGCAGGTCGTTGTCGAGCGTCTTGGGCACGCCGACGACCGGCGCGCCGCGCTCGGCGAGCCAGTTGGAGATCCGTTGGGTGCCGTCGCCGCCGATGGCCACCAACGCGTCGAGGTGCTCCGCGATAGTCGCGAGGACGGCGTCGCGACCCCCCGCGGGGTTGTCGAGGTCGTAGCGCGCGGTGCCGAGGATGGTGCCGCCGAGTCCCACGATGCCGCGGAAGTCCTCGGGGCTCAACGGGCGCCCGGCGTAGGTCGCGGCGAGCCCGGACCAGCCGTTCGCGATGCCGACGACCTCGTGGCCGTCACGTATCGCCATCAGCCCGATGGCGCGAATCGCCGCGTTCAGTCCCGGCGCGTCGCCACCGGCGGTCAGGACCCCAATGCGCATGTCCCCTCAATCG
>JAKAZI010000017.1 GCA_021809495.1 Actinomycetes bacterium
CTCGTCGATGCGTCCTCGGGCGGCAACGTGGCCGGCGCGCACATCCCGGTCGCCCCGGGCTACCAGGTGCCCTTCGCCGAGGCCATTCGCCGCGAGGCCGGCGTGGCCACGAGCGCCGTGGGCCTGATCACCGATCCCCTGCAGGCCGAGGAGATCATCCGTGACGGGCGCGCGGACGCGGTGATGCTCGCGCGCGCGTACCTACGCAACCCCCGCTGGGCGCTCAACGCCGCCGAGAGTCTGGGCGAGGTCATCGAGTGGCCGGCCCAGTTGGACCGGGCCCGCACGCTACGCCACGGTTAGCGTTTCTCGGATGCCGGCTTGGTAGGCTCTGCTACTAGAGGCTGGTTTGGACACTGGCGTTCGTCTGGATACTGGGCGAAAGAGGTAGTTCTCAGAGAGGGTGATTCCAGCCGCAGGTTGGAAACGTCATGGACAAGAAGAGTCCCTCCGTCCTTCGTCATCTCGCCGACGTCCAGCCTGAGCTCTGGTGGCTCGACTCGGACCCGTTGGAACCGGCGTCACATTCGGCGCTCATCGGTGAGGTTGGCGCGGACCTGTGCGTCGTCGGTGGTGGCTACACCGGACTATGGACGGCGCTGTTAGCCAAAGAGCGCGACCCCGATCGCAAGGTCGTCGTGGTCGAGCAGTACGAGACCGGCGCCGGCGCGTCGGGGCGCAACGGTGGTTTCTGCTCGGCGTCGCTGACGCACGGCTTTAACAACGGCATGCGTCGCTTCGCCGATGAGATGGCGGTCATCGAGCGGCTCGGACGCGAGAACCTCGACGAGATCGAGGCGACGATCGCGCGCTACGGCATCGAGTGCGACTTCGAGCGCACCGGCGAGCTTCGCGTGGCGCTCGCCGCGTGGCAGATGGACGACATGATCGAAGAGGCGCGCCTGCGCAACGAGATGGGCGACCACGTCCTCGTGCTGTCTCGCGACGAGGTTCGCGCGCGGGTCAACTCGCCGATCTACGAAGGCGCCATCTTCGACCCCGACGGTACGGCGCTCGTGGACCCCGCGCGACTCGTCTGGGGGCTCGAGCGGGCCTGTGAGTCCCTCGGGGTCACGATCTACGAGAACTCGCGCGTCGAGTGGCTCGAGGACGTCGACGACGCCATCCGTGTCCACACCCCCTACGGCGCGGTCAGCGCCGCTCGGGTCGCACTGGCCACCAACGTCTTTCCGTCGCTGCTTCGTAGCGTGCGCAAGTACGTCGTGCCGGTCTACGACTTCCAGCTCGTCACCGAGCCCCTGAGCGACGAACAGATGGCTTCGATCGGCTGGGCCGGTCGAGAGGGCGTCGCCGACGCCGGCAACCGGTTCCACTACTACCGTCTCACCAACGACCGCTCGATCGTGTGGGGCGGCTACGACGCCATTTACAACTTCCGCGGCCGGGTGCGACGCGAGTACGAGTTCAACGCCGAGACCTACGCGACCCTCGCCAGTCACTTCCTCGAGACGTTCCCCCAGCTGTCCGACGTCAAGTTCACCCACGCGTGGGGTGGCGCGATCGACACGTGCACCCGGTTCTCACCGTTCTGGGGAACGGCGATGGACGACAAGGTCGCCTACGTCCTGGGGTACACCGGCCTCGGGGTGGGCTCGACGCGCTTTGGCGCGGCGACGATGCTCGACCTGCTCGACGGACTTGACACCGAGCGCACGCGGCTCACGATGGTTCGCAAGAAGCCACTCCCCTTCCCGCCCGAGCCCTTCAAGTGGCTGTTCATCCGACTCACCCAGGCGTCGCTCAAACGCGCCGACGAGCACGACGGTGCCCGCAACCTCTGGCTGAAGATGATGGACCTCTTCGGCATCGGATTCGACTCCTGACGCCACGATGCCCCGGGGAGAACCCCGGGGCATCGTGATCCACGTCGGTCAGTCGTCGCTGGCTCCGTCGTTCTGCATCAGGCCCGAGATCATGTTGACCACCGTCGGGTCCATGAGCGTCGTGACGTCACCCAGGGACCGGTTCTCGGCGACGTCGCGCAACAGGCGGCGCATGATCTTGCCGGAGCGAGTCTTGGGCAGGTCGGGCGTCAGGATGATCTGACGGGGCTTGGCGATCGGACTGATCACCCGAGCCACGTGCTGGCGCAGTTCCTCGATGATGTGGGACTGGTCCTTCGTGGCGTCCTCCGCGGAGAGCCGCAGCGTCACGAAGGCCACGATGGCCTGGCCGGTCGTGTCGTCCGACGCGCCCACCACGGCCGCCTCAGCGACCGACGGGTGACCCACGAGGGCGTGCTCGACCTCGGTCGTCGAAAGGCGGTGACCCGAGATGTTCATCACGTCGTCGATCCGCCCGAGCAGCCACAGGTCGCCGTCCTCATCGCGCTTCGCGCCGTCACCGGCGAAGTACATGCCGGGGAACCGGTCCCAGTACGTCGACTTGAAGCGCTCGGGGTCGCCGTAGATGCCGCGGGTCATCGACGGCCACGGCGCGGTGATCACGAGGTAGCCGCCCTCGCCGTTGCCCACGGAGTTGCCCTCGTTGTCCACGACGTCGGCGCTGATGCCCGGGAACGGCGTCATCGCCGCGCCGGGCTTGGTCGCGGTGATACCCGGGAGGGGCGTGATCATGATCGCGCCCGTCTCGGTCTGCCACCACGTGTCGACGATCGGACAGTTGTTACCGCCGACGTTCGCGCGGTACCACATCCACGCCTCGGGGTTGATGGGTTCGCCCACCGTGCCGAGCAGTCGCAGGCTGCTGAGGTCGTGACTCTGCGGCAGTTCGTCGCCCCACTTCATCAGGGTCCGGATCGTGGTCGGCGCGGTGTAGAGCACCGTCGCCTTGAACTGCTCGATGATCCGCCACCACCGGTCGCGACCGCCCGAGTCGGGCAAACCCTCGTACATGATCTGGGTCGCGCCCAGCACCAGCGGCCCGTACACGATGTAGCTGTGTCCGGTGATCCAGCCGATGTCCGCGGCGGTCCAGAGCACGTCGGTCTCGGGTTTCACGTCAAAGATGTAGTGGTACGTCGCCGCGCACTGGGTGAGGTAGCCCGCGGTCGTGTGAAAGATCCCCTTGGGCTTGGCGGTGGTGCCCGAGGTGTACATCAAGAACAGCGTGTGCTCGGCCGGGAAGGACTCGGGCGTGTGCTGATCGCTCTGACGGTCCACGACGTCGTGCCACCAGTAGTCGCGGCCCTCGACCCAGTGGACGTCGCCGCCCGTGCGACGCACGACGAGCACGGTCTTCACGTCCGGGCAGCTCTGGAGGGCTTCGTCGACGGCGCCCTTCAGCGGGCTCGGCGCGCCACGGCGGAAGGCCCCGTCGGCGGTGATCACGAACCGACAGTCCGAGTCCAGGATGCGACTCGACAGCGCGTCGGCCGAGAAGCCTCCGAAGACGACCGAGTGCGCGGCACCCAGGCGAACGACGGCGAGCATCGAGATGACCGCCTCGGGGATCATCGGCATGTAGATCGCGACGCGGTCGCCCTTCTTCACCCCGAGCTCAATCAGCGCGTTGGCGGTCTGGGCGACGAGCTTCTGCAACTCGCCGTAGGTGATGGTGCGAGACTCACCCTCGGCGTCGGCGACCCAGTAGTAGGCGACCTTGTCGGCGCGACCTTCGGCGACGTGGCGGTCGACGCAGCTCACGCTCGCGTTGAGCGTGCCATCGCTGAACCACTTCGCGTTGGGCAGGTCCCACTCGAGCGTCGAGGTGGGCTTCACGTCCCACGCGAGACGGTCGGCCTGCTTGCGCCACCACGCCTCGGGATCGGCTTTGGCTTCGTCATAGATCGAAGGCTTGGCATTGGCGTTGGCGATAAAGGACTCACTGGGCGGGAAGACCCGCTTCTCGTCGAGCCAAGCTTCCAACTTTGCTTCAGTCATAGTTCTCCTAGGGACTAGTTGTTACGGGATAAAAAACGCGGTAGTCGAGTATTTCGTCGGGCCAAAGGGCACTTGTCGTTTCCGCCGTCGGCGGCGTCATCGTAGTCTCTGGTCACCGCCCTTCATCGGAAGAGCGGCGTCTGGCGCTCGATGGGGCTCGGCCCCACATCTCGAGGATCGCCACGCGTTACTCCGCGTGCCCAAACGACTTGACGGCTTTGAGTTCTTCCTCGGTCAGCTCGCGCGGCTCATCGCCGTGGGCAACCTTCTCGCTCTGGACGAAGTGGCGGATGTCGTTCACCACGTCGGGATTCGCGAGCGTGGTGATGTCGCCGACGTCGGTGAAGTTGGAGATGCCCGCGATGACGCGACGCATGATCTTGCCCGAACGAGTCTTGGGCATGTCCGACACGATCCAGACGTTCTTCGGGCGAGCGATCTTGCCGATCTCGGTTTCGATCATCTGGGACACCTTGTTCTGGATCGCCGGGGACGCTTCGACGCCGGGTTTGAGCGAGATGTACATCTCGACCGCGTGGCCGCGGACCTGGTCGACCACCGGCACCGCGGCGGCCTCGGCGACTTCCTCGACCATGAGACAGGCCGACTCGAGCTCCTTGGTGCCGAGTCGGTGCCCGGATACGTTGATGACGTCATCAACGCGGCCGAGGATCCGGTAGTACCCGTCGCCCGCCTGCATGGCGCCGTCGTTGGCGAAGTACGGCCAGTCGCGCCAGTCCGTGCTCTTGGGGTCCTTGTTGTACTTCTCGTAGTAGGTCTTCACGAAGCGATCGGGGTCGCCCCAAATCGTTTGGAAGATCCCCGGCCACGGATTGCGGATGCAGATGTTGCCCGCGATGCCGCTGCCGGCGTCGACCTTGTCGCCGTTCTCGTCGAGGATCTCGGGGAAGATCCCGATGACCGCGGGTCCGCAACTGCCCGGCTTCATCGGGTGCAGGGCGGGCAGCGTGCTGCCGAGGAAGCCCCCGTTCTCGGTCTGCCACCACGTGTCGACGATGACCGCATCACCCTTGCCCACGACGTCGTGGTACCAGCGCCAGACGTCGGGTTCGATCGGTTCGCCGACCGTGGTCATGTGCTTGAAGTGGTAGTTGTACTTCGCCGGCTCGTCGGGGCCGAGCTTGCGCAGCATGCGGATGGTGGTCGGCGCGGTGTGAAAAGTTGTCACGCCGAGACGCTCGGCGATCCGCCACGGTCGTCCGGCGTCGGGGTAGGTCGGCAGGCCCTCGTACATGACGCTCGTCGTACCGAGCGACAGCGGCCCGTAGACGATGTAGCTGTGCCCGGTGATCCAACCGATGTCCGCGGCGCACCAGTAGGTGTCCTCGGGGTGAATGTCCTGGTAGTACTTGGACGTGCCGGTCACGTAGGCGAGGTAGCCGCCGGTGCTGTGCTGGCAGCCCTTGGGTCGACCGGTCGTGCCACTGGAGTACATGATGAACAGCGGCGCCTCCGCGGGCATCGAGACCGGCTCGACGATCTGGCCGCGGTAGTCCGCCATCAGTTCATCGACGAAGAAGTCTCGGCCGGGCACCATCGGGCTCTGGGAGGCGTATTCGCCGGGACGCCGGCGGAACACGAGGACCTTCTCAACGACCACGCCCTCCTCCAGGGCCCGCGCCACCGCCTCGTCAGCCTTCACCTTGTGGTCCACGAGTTCGCCGTTGCGGTAGTAGCCGTCCATCGTGATCAGCACACGACTCTTGGAGTCCGCGATCCGTCCGCCGCACGCGGCACCGGAGAAGCCCCCAAAGACCTGCGAGTGGATGATCCCCAGCCGAGCGCACGCCAGCATGGCAACTGGTAGCTCGGGCACCATCGGCATGTGGAACGTGGCGACGTCACCGGTGCGAAGGTCGGTGAATCCGTTGAGCAACGCCGCGAACTCGTTGATGCGCATGTAGAGCTCTTGATACGTGATGACTTGGGTGTCGGCGTCCTCGGGCTCGGGCACCCAAATGATCGCGGGCTTGTTGCGGTCCTTGGCGAGGTGCCGGTCGACGCAGTTATACGAAGCGTTGAGTTTTCCTCCGACGAACCACTTCCAAAATGGTGCGTTGCTCGTGTCCAGGGTGGTGTGCCAATACTGGTCCCAACTGAGCAGGTCGGCGTACTCGTTAAAGCACTCGGGGTAGTTCTTCTCGCTGAAACGATCGAAGATTCCTGGATCGGAGGCGTTCGCCTGTCCGATGAATTTGGCTGGCGGATAGAAGTACCCCTCTTCACGCCAGTGCACCGCAATCTGTGCCTCGGTGGCCGCGGTTCCTTCGAGGTCGACTGGACCCTTCGCATTCTTCGGCGACATCTCTCCCCCTGTCATACCTGGCGTAATGCGTTAACACATCCCCCGTGCAACGACCGCCCAGCCCAGCGCATTCAATCAAATCAAGAAAATCCGCCCACGCTGGGCAATCGTTCATTTCCTATCACAAACTCCGTCGAAGATACATAGGGCCACAAGGCCCTAACCCCCGCCCCGTGAACAGCTCTCGGCGGCGCAGCTCGCAGGGTCGCGAACTTCGACCGACGGGGATCGGGACCGCCGGTTCGATCGACCCATCGGCGCGTCAACGAGGCGAGCCCTCTCGAAGCGCATCGACCCCCACAATGCCAACAGCGCCCGAGCCGTAATGGCCGGGCGCTGTTGGCGGTTGGGTCCGGTGGCAAGCCACCAGTGGTTCACACCTTAGCCGCGTGGGCCGACCGGAAGAACCACCTTCTTGAACGTGTCGTTGATCACGCCGGCCGCCGAGGCGTACCAGGCGAGCACCGCCGTGAGCAGGCCCAGCCATCCACCGATGTGGACCATGTTGGTGTGTCCCGCGCCCCAGTTCCCAATGGTCAGGAAGATGAAGGTCAGGGTCAGCACGAGGAAGACCAAGAAGAGAATCGTGTTGGTCTTGATCGAGCCGATCAACATGTACGCGGTGAAGATTGTCCAACCGAGGAGGAATACTCCAACGGACGGACCTGGGAAGGCCTTCTGGAAGTTGACAAGGGCATACAGCGAAATCCAGAACGCACCGTATGACGTGAAAGCAACCGCACCGAAGGTGTTCTTGCGCATGAACTCCCACATACCGGCAAGTATCTGAGCGAATCCGCCGTAGACCAACGCCAGCGAGAGCGCTGCTGCGACTCCCGCGCCGTGCCATAGGTTGGCGTTAGCGCTGCTCAGGGCGAAGGTCGTCGTCGCGAACGCTGCTAGCCCCAGCGGACCCGGGTCAGCTACCTTGTGTTCGTCTGCCATAGATTTACCCCCAATAGGTGTTAACAGTGAGTCCACAGGATTGCGAACTCAGTACTGATTAAACACCAGTGGTCACGCCGAACGCGGTTTATCGAGACGCCAATACGTGAAAACATTCACAATTGTTTGACCTGGTCATTCGGAGGGTCTAGGGACTTTAGTCCTATTGACACGATAGTTTCAGGCTTCTGGCGCCGTGCGGTCCAGTGCCTCTCGAAATGTCGAAATGGAGCCTTCGATGTCCTGGGCGGAAGCGCCATCAAGGATCTGTTGCACGAGCGCCGAACCGACGATGACGCCGTCACCGAATGCCGCAGCGTCACTCGCTTGGTCGGGCGTGGTGATGCCGATGCCGACGTAGGTAGGCGTATCGCAGACCGTTCGAATCGAGGTGACGACGCGCTCGGCGTCGCCGACGTCAGCGGCCCGACCGGTCACCGCCATCCGCGCCGCCGCGTAGACGAAGCCCTGGGTCAGCGCGCCGATTCGCCGCACCCGATCGATCGGGCTCGACGGAGCGACCATTAACACCGTCGCGACGTCGGCGGCCGTGGCGACCTCGCGCCACGGCGTCAACTCCTCGATCGCGAGGTCGGGCACAATGACGCCCGCCACGCCGCTCGCCGCGAGCAACTCGGCCGATCGCGCGAGGCCGAAGTGGTGCAACACGTTGTAGTAAGTCATGACGACGACCGGCACCTCGAAGGAGGCGACCGACACGTCGTGACAGATCGACTCCAGGGTCACGTCGTTGGCCAGCGCCCGCAGCGCACCCGCTTGGATGACCGGACCATCCATCATGGGATCAGAGAAGGGCACCCCGACCTCGATGACGTCGGCCCCCGCGAGGATCGCCGCCGAGACGTAGGTCGTCCAGTCCGCGGTGAGTCCGCCGATGAAGTACGGCACGAGCGCCTTGCGCCTCGTGCGCACGTCTCGGAGTCTCGCGTCCAGGGTGGTCACGATTCACCGCGCAGGATGCTTCGCACCTGGGCCACGTCCTTGTCGCCACGGCCCGAGAGGTTGAGCAACACCGTTGAACCGGTGGGGACCTCGTCACCGGCGGCGCGCAACAACCAGGCCACCGCGTGGGCGGTTTCGAGCGCCGGGATGATTCCTTCGAGCTCGCTCAGCAGTTGGAGCGCCTCGATCACTACGTCGTCGCCTACCGCGACGTAGGTGGCCCGGCCCAGATCGGCGAGGTAGGCGTGTTCGGGGCCGATGCCCGGATAGTCCAGGCCCGCCGAGATCGAGTACGCCTCTTCGATCTGACCGTGGTCGTCCTGTAACAGCAGCGAGCGCATGCCGTGCAGTACGCCGGGCATGCCCCGTCCGACCGCTGAGCCGCCGGCCGCCTCGACGCCGATCAGCTGGGCGGTGGTGTCGGCGAAACCCGCGAAGACTCCCGCCGCGTTCGACCCGCCGCCGACGCAGGCCACCACGAAGTCGGGCGTCTCGACACCGAACTCGTGCAGCTGATCGGCGGCTTCGACACCGATGACACTCTGGAACTCACGCACCATCCAGGGGAACGGGTGCGGTCCCATGACCGATCCGATGCAGTAGTGGGTATCACCCACGCAGGTCACCCACTCGCGCATCGCTTCGTTGACCGCGTCTTTGAGGGTGCGGCTACCCGAGGTGACGGGTACCACCGTCGCGCCCAAGAGCTCCATGCGAAAGACGTTGAGCGCCTGTCGCACGGTGTCGACTTCGCCCATGTAGACCGTGCACGCGAGACCGAGCCGGGCCGCGGCGGTCGCCGTCGCGACGCCGTGCTGGCCCGCTCCAGTCTCGGCGATGATGCGGGTCTTACCCATCCGCGCGGTCAGCAGTGCCTGGCCAACGACGTTGTTGATCTTGTGGCTACCGGTGTGGGCCAGGTCCTCGCGCTTGGCGTAGACCGACAGACCCAGACGCTGCGAGAGTCGACCGAGGTACGTCACCGGCGTCGGTCGGCCTCCGAATTCGCGCAGCGTTCGGTGGTAGTGGGCGACGAAGTCGGGGTCCCCCCACGCGTCGCGGAAGGCGGCGTCGAGTTCGAGGCAGGCCGGCATCAGCGCCTCGGGTACGAATCGTCCGCCGAAGGATCCGAAGTGGCCGCCCTCGTCGGGTGGGCCCATGACGGGGTTCACGGGCGCCCCGCGAACGCGTCGCGGGCCCTCGCGACGAAGGAGAAGACGGCGTCGTGGTCCTTGTGGCCGGGCGTCGCCTCGACGCCGCTCGCGACGTCGACGCCCCACACCCACTGATGGTTGATTACGTCGCTCACGTTCAACGACGTTAACCCACCGGCGGCGATGATCGGTCGCGTCCACGGACGGCGCTGCGCGTCTCGCCACTCGTGAACGTCCCCGCTGCCGGGGTTCTGGCCGTCGAGGAGCACGGCGTCAACCGTCGTGTCGTCGAAACCCCAAAACGCGTCAGAGCCGATCGCGAGGGCGCGTATGACGAGGCGGCCCCGCTCGGCCAACGCCGCGCGCAGCGTCGGCGAGATCTCATCGTGGAGTTGCACCGCGTCGGGCTCGACGCGGTCGACCGCATCGAGAATCGCGTCGTCGTCGAGTTCGCGCACGACGAGCACGCTCGTCAATCGGCCCCTCGCCCACGCGGCCAGTTCGCGCGCGTCGCTTACGGTGACGCGCCGTCGCGAGGGTGCGATGATCAACCCGATGGCGTCGCCACCCGCGGCGTGCACGAGCGACGCGTCGGCGATCGACGTGATCCCACAGATCTTGACGAAGTTCGATGTCGCGAAGTCACCCACGGGGGCTCCGCGCTACGGAGGCGAACTCGGCCACGAGCGTCGCCGGCGTCGGACTGCGGACAAAGGTCTCGCCCACGAGGACCGCATCGAATCCCCCCGCAGCCATTCGCTCGACGTCGGCGACCGTCCGGAGTCCCGACTCGGCCACGGTGATGACCGAACTCGCGAGTGTCGCCCCGATGCGCAACGCCCGCTCGGGGTCCACCTCAAAGCTGCGCAGGTCGCGTTGATTCACCCCGACGATTGACGCACCGGCCGCGACGGCCCGTCGCGATTCAACCTCGTCGTGCACTTCCACGAGGGCGTCGAGGCCGCAGTCACCGGCCAGGGCGATCAGGCCCTCGAGTTCGGCGTCGCTCAGCACCGAGACGATCAAGAGCACCGCCGCCGCCCCGACGTCGCGCGCGTCGAGCACGTCGTTCTCGCTGAGAGTGAAGTCCTTTCGCAGGATCGGGCGCTCAACCGCGGACCGGACGGCTCGCAGGTCCTCGAGGGAGCCGCCAAAGAACTGCTCATCGGTCAGTACCGAGATGGCGGCCGCACCACCGAGGACGTAGGCCCTCGCCAGCGCCGCTGGATCCAGGTCCTCGGCGAGGGGCCCCTTGGAGGGCGAGCGCCGTTTCACCTCGGCGATGACCCGGACCTTCTCTGCGCGAAGCGCGTCGGCGAAGGACGGGCCCGCGTAGCGCGGCGCGTCACGCCGGGAACGCCACTCACGAGGGTCGACAACGGCGCGGTGCGCCGCGACGATCTCGTCGAGATAGGTCGGTCCCATCAACGAATTCTACTGACGCGCGCGATCGCCCTCGCCGCGGGCGTCGACGCATCCGCCCGATGAACGAGGGACCTCGCGAGGGCCGAGGACGCCGGGATCCCACGGGGTCGTCAAAATGCCTTCGACTACGATGGGCCAATGTCAGACGCTCCGTCGAGCCAGTTGAGTGCGACGCAGTTCACGAGCGACGTGCTCGGCCCGCTGGTTCGTGGCTTCGACCTGGACCGGGCCCACGCGCGCGACGCGCTCGCGGCGATTCTCGCCGGTGACATCGAGGCCGTGCTCGTGGCCAGTTTTCTCACGGCGTTGACCGCCAAGGGCGAGACGTCGGCGGAGATGACCGGCTTCGTTGACGCCATGGTCGACGCGGCGACCACCTTTACGATCGACTCGGACGCGGTGGACATCGTCGGCACCGGCGGCGACCAACTCCACACGGTCAACATCTCGACCATGGCCTCGCTCGCCGTCGCCGGCTGTGGGGTGCCCGTCGCCAAGCACGGCAATCGCGCGGCGTCATCGTCGGTCGGTTCGGCCGACGTACTCGAGGCCCTCGGGGTGCGACTCGATCTTCCCGTCGACGGTGTTCGCGCCTGCATCCGCGAGGCCAACATCGGCTTCCTCTTCGCGCCGACCTATCACCACGCGCTCGCCCACCTGACCCCGATCCGCCGCGCACTCGGCTTTCGTACGGTCTTTAACGTCCTTGGCCCACTGGCCAATCCCGCGCGCGTGGGCCGCGGGGTGATCGGCGTCGCCCAGAGTCATCACCTGGAGTCGATGGCCGAAGTCCTCGCCGCGCGCGGGGTCATCAAGATGATGTTGGTCAACGCCGACGACGGTCTCGACGAGCTCTCGCTGGGCACACCGTCGACGGTCTACGTCGTGACCGGCGACGCGGTTCGGGTGGAACGGCTCGACGCGGGCGAGGAGTTGGGCCGACGCCACAGCGCCGAGGCGATCCGCGGCGCGGACGTGACCTACAACGTCGGCGTCGTGCATCGGTTCCTCGCCGGCGAACCCGGTCCCGTGTTCGACGTCGCGTGCGCGAACGCCGCGCTGGCGCTGATCAGCGCCGATCGGGCCCAGAACATGCGCGAGGGTTTCGAGTTGGCCGCGAACAGCGTGCACACCGGCCGCGCCGGCGAATGCCTCGAGCGGCTCGTCGCCGTGAGCAACGCCTAGAGCTCGCGGAGCTCTTCTTTGTAGCGACGGGCGTTGGCTACGTACAACGCGGCACCGTCGGCGATGGCCTGGGTGTCGCTCGCCTCGGGCTTGATCGACGCGGGAATGCCCACGGCGAGCGCGCGCGCGGGCACGTCGGTTCGGTTGCGCACGACCGCGCCCGCGGCGACCGTCGCGCCGGTGTGGACCTGCACCTCGTGGAGAACGACCGAGCCGCTGCCGATCAGTGCCCCGTCGTGAACGACGCAGCCCTCGAGGTGGGCGATGTGTCCGACGACGCAGTCCGAACCGATGACCGTGGGGTATTCGGTGACGGCGTGCACGACGGTCCCGTCCTGGATCGAGGTCCGCTCGCCCACGATGATCGTGCCGTAGTCGCCGCGAAGCACGGCGCCCGGCCAGACCGAGGACAGCGCGCCGATGCGCACGTCGCCGATCACGACGGCGTCGGGATGGACGAACGCGTCGGGGTCGATGTGAGGAACCCGGTCACCGAGGGCGTAGATGGGCACTGCTACCTCCTAGTGGCTCAACCACATGATCAACTGATAGAGCCGCCAGACCAGGTAGATAGCCGTCGCGACTACGAAGAACTTCCATCGTAACGGTATCGGCTCGGGCGCCGGTTCCTCGACGGACTGGCCACAGACCTCACAGACGTCACCTTCGACGGGACGGTCGCAGGTCTCGCACCACTTGGCCATCAGTCAACACGGACCCGAACGCGCAGCGGCGTTGAGCCGAGTTCGAAGCGTTCGCGCAGTGAGCGCTCCACGTATCGCAGGTAGGTCGCCGGCAGTCGTCCCGCCACGAACAGGGTGAAGGTCGGCGGCTCGATGGCACCCTGGACGGCGTAGCGAATCTTGCCGGTCGGTGCGGGCTGCTTGATCTGCAGGTCGCGGATCGCTCGGTTGAGCGCCCCCGTGGGGACCCGCTTGACGTAGTCGGCCGCCGAGTCCTGGAGCGCGGGCAGCAGTCGATGCACGCCCTTGCCCGACGTCGCGGTCGTCTTCAGCACGGGGGCGTCGCCGAGGAAGGCGAGCTTGTCGCCGACCGTGGCGAGCACGCCGGCGCGGTCGTCGGTGGCCACGAGTTCCCACTTGTTCAGCACCACGATGGCCGGGCACCCGGCCGCGGCGATGCGCTCGGCCAGACGTTGATCTTGACCCGTCGCGCCGACGGTGGCGTCGATGACCAACACCGCGATGTCGGCGCGGTCGAGGGCGTCGAGGCTCCGAAGGACGGCGTAGGTCTCGAGGCCCGCCTCGGTCTTGGCGCGTCGGCGCATCCCCGCGGTGTCGATGAAGCGAATCGGTCCGCCGTCGGTCTCAACGACCGTGTCCACCGCGTCGCGGGTCGTGCCGGGCATATCGTGAACGACGGAGCGTTCCTCACCGATCAGCTTGTTGAAGAGCGTCGACTTTCCGACGTTGGGACGCCCGACGATCGCCACGCGCAACGCGCCGTCGTCGGGGTCGGTCTCAGGTTCGTCGACCACCTTCTCGACCAAAGCGTCCACGAGGTGGTCGAGCAGGTCGCCGGCGCCTCGACCGTGCAGGGCGCTCACGAAGTGCGGGTCACCCGCGCCGAGGCTGAGGAACTCCCACCCCGAGCTCTCGTGCACGACGTCGTCGACCTTGTTGACCACGAGCGACACGGGGCGACCGCTTCGCAGCGCCCACCGCGCCGCCTGGCGATCCTCTTCCATCAGACCGGTCGTGACGTCGACCACCAACAGCACGTGGTCGGCGCTCGCGATGGCGCGTTCGGCCTGTTCGGAGACCTTCGCCTCGAGCGCGTCGCCCTGGGCCAGCCAACCGCCCGTGTCCACGAGGTCAAACGTCACCCCGCGCCAATCGACTTCCACACTCTTACGGTCGCGGGTCACGCCGCGGTGTTCCTCGACGACCGCGACCCGGCGGCCGGCGAGTCGGTTTACCAACGAACTCTTGCCTACGTTGGGTCGCCCAACGATGACGACCTGGGGGCGGCTCACGAATTCACCAACCGGCGGGGACGAACCCGCTCGAGGGTCTCGCGAAGATCGTTGCCCGTGGTCGTGACGGTGGTGACCGGTCGTGGCAGGTCCTCGAGGCCGAGGCCGTCGAGGAATCGGCCCTCGGAGAGACAGACGTCCGGCAACAAGATCGTCGCGTCGATGGGTAGCGACTCGATGGTGCGCGTGATGTCAAAGCCCGTCAGCAGGCCCGCGACCTTGATGTTGCCGCCGAAGTAGCGATTGACGACCGCGACCACCTCGACGTCGTCGAACCCGTGGTCGTCGAGGAGCTGGCGAAGCAGCGGCGCGGCGTACTCACCGGTCAAGACGATCACTCGTCCGCCCGCGTCAGAACCGTCGCCCCCACCGCGCACGGCGCGGTACCCCCACGCCGGCGCGCCGTCCACCGATTGGAAGAAGCCCGAACCGAGGGTCGCCATCGCGAGTCGTTCGACGAAGCTCTTCGTGAAGGCCGCCACCATGCCGATCCCGTTCTCGGCCTCGTCCAGGCTCTCGTAGAAGTCCTCCCCCGGCGGGTTGGCCCCGGCGACGAGATAGAACTCGTCGCTCGCGTAAAAGAGCGCCCGACCGACCAGGTCGTGGGCGAGCTCGCGGTACCGGGCCACGAGATCGATGACGTGGCGCGCCTCGTCGGCGCGGTGCGAGCGCATCGTCGCCTCGGCCGAGAAATCGCTAACCCCGACGGGTACGAGCGCCACGGAGGCGACGGTCGGGTACTGGCTGAGGATGTCCTGCATGGTCGCCTCGAGGTTGGCGCCGTCGTTGATCCCGGGGCAGACCACCACCTGGACGTGCACGTCGATGCCCGCGCGAAGCAGTTCGCGCAGCCAGCGTAGGCTCGTCGCGCCCCGGGGGTTGCGCAGCATCGACGCACGCAGTTCTGGGTCGGTCGTGTGCACCGAGACGTACAGCGGCGACAGGCCCTCTTCAATCACGCGCTCGAGGTCGAACTCGGTGAAACGGGTGAGGGTCGTGTAGTTGCCGTAGAGGAACGAGAGGCGAAAGTCGTCGTCCTTTACGTACAACGAACGGCGCATGCCCTTGGGCAGTTGGTAGATGAAGCAGAACGAGCAGTGATTGTCACACGTGCGGATCCGGTCGAACACGGCTGAGTCGATGGCCAGTCCGAGGGGCTGACCCGGCTCCTTTTCGATGGTGACCTTGCGTTCGAGGAGGTCACCGTCTCGCTTGATCAGTAGCGCGACGGTGGCGCCGTCGATGAGTTGCTGGTATTCGATGATGTCGGTCGGCGCGCGGCCGTTGATGGCCAGGAGCTCGTCACCGACGCACAAATCGGCTTCGCCGGCCGGCGATGAGTGCGCGATTGACGCGATACGGACCTTGGACACCGGTCTAGCCTACTGGCGCACCCCGGGAAACCGGCGGGCCAGCGCTGGAGCCGACTCACTAGGCTGACGGCGTGTCCGTTGAGCGAGTCATACTCGCGGCGCCGCGCGGCTTCTGCGCGGGCGTCGAGAAGGCGATCAAAGCCCTCGACTGGATGACGCGCATCTTCGCCGCGCCCGTGTACTGCTACCACGAGATCGTGCACAACCGGTTCGTGGTCGACCATTTCCGATCGCTCGGGGTCGTCTTCATCGACGACGTCACGGACGTCCCCGCGGGCGCGCCGATCATGTTGAGTGCGCACGGCTCCCCACCGTCGGTGATCGAACTGGCCAAGAGCGCGGGCGGGACCGTCATCGACGCGGTCTGCCCGCTGGTCACCAAGGTCCACCACGAGCTGAAGGTTCGCGCCCGCAAGGGCTACACCGTCCTCTACGTCGGTCACGAGGGCCACGAGGAGGCCGTCGGCACGATGGCGGTCGCCCCCGAGTCGGTGCACCTGATCGAGTCGATCGAGGACATCGACGCGCTGGGTGACCAGACGGGACCGTTCGCACTGCTCAGCCAGACCACGCTGAGTCTCGACGAGTGGCAGGACATCCGCGACTACGCCATTGAGCGATTCCCCGACATCTGGATGCCGAATCGAAGCGACCTCTGCTTTGCCACCACCAACCGCCAGGCGGCGCTGCGCGCGATCTGTGCGACGTCCGACGCCGTGGTCGTGATCGGTTCGGCCAATTCATCAAACACCGTGGCGCTGGCGACCGTGGCCGCCGCCGCGGGCTGTCCCCGCGTCCTACGGGTAAACGGGGCGGCGGACCTGCCCGATGACCTCACGGGCGTGGTCGCGGTGACCGCGGGGGCGTCCGCTCCCGAATCGATCGTCAACGACGTGCTCGCGGTACTCGATCCCCGAGAGGGCGTCGAAGTCCACGCCCAAACCGTCGAGGACGAATACTTCCCGCCGCCGCCCGAGCTGCGCGAGGTGCTGCGGGCGCTCGCGGCCCTGCTCGACGTCGCGTTCCAGACGCCGACGGTGACGACTTTTGACGGCCAGTCCGACCGGGACTTCACCGCGGCCCAGGTGCTTTCGAGTTCCTCGCGATAGCCCGAGGTCACCGCGGGCTGCGGGTCCGAGTCGTGGGCGCCTACAGGACTAGTATTTCAGGGTGCCTGTTGGGCTAACCGCCACCCTCGTTCTGCGCGTGCAGCGGGCGACCGCGGTGGAGTCGGAGAAAGAGTAGGGATGGCAAAACACGATCTCGAGACGCGTCGACTGGCCAAGCTCCGGAGCTACGCGATCGACCAGGCGATGACCCGTTTCCACCAGGAGTACCCGGATTTCAAGCCCGAGACCATCGTCGCGTCGATCTGTGCGTACGAGGAGGAGGGCAACATCGGCTCCGTCTTGGACCAGATGCCCGCGACCATGAACGGTCGCCCCTACACGACGCTCGTCGTCGTCGACGGCGGCGATGACCGTACCGCGAGCATCGCGCGCGAGTACCCCGGCGTCAAGGTCATCGAGTTCCCGGTGAACCTGGGACACGGCGTCGCGCTGCAGGTCACCTACCGCTACTGCGTCGACAACCAGGTCGAGTTCGTCGTCACCCTCGACGCCGACGGCCAGAACGACCCGGCCGAGATGCCCGACGTGCTCGCTCCCCTGCTGCGCGACGAGGCCGACTTCGTGGTCGCTTCGCGCCGGCTCGGGGTCGATGAGACGTCGGACCGTTTCCGCAAGACGGGGGTGTGGTTCTTCTCGTTCATCATGAACCGCATGACCGGTGCGAACCTCACCGACACCTCGACCGGCTACCGGGCCCTTCGCGTCACGATGCTGGCCGACGTCCTGGACCGCCTGACCCAGGACCAGTACCAGACGGCCGAGCTGCTGATCACGTGCCTGAAGCGCGGGTGGCGCGCCGCCGAGGTCCCCACCGTCTGGCACCCGCGTCACTCCGGCACGACCAAGAAGGGCGCCAACTGGCTCTTCGGGTTTCGCTACACCAAAGTCGTCTTTGGCACGTGGTGGCGCGAACGCTAACGCTCGTCGAGCGCCTGGTGGTAGACGGCCTCTAAGCGGTCGCGCAACTCTTCGGTCTTCGCGGCGATCAAGGATCGAGGCACTCGTCCCTCGGCGCTCGGTGGCGCGATGGGCGCACCGACCACGACACGCACCCGGGTGAATCGCGGGAGTTTCGCGTGGGCCGGCATCGCCCGGTCGCTGCCGGCGATCCCGACGGGCACGGTCGACGCGCCGGTGCGCGAGGCGACGAACATCGCCCCGTCACGCAACGCCTCGATGTGACGTCCCTCGCGGCGCGTGCCCTCGGGGAACAGGATCAGCGCCTCTCCACGGCGAAGCACCTCTTCGGCGAGGCGCAGCGACTCGCGGTCAGCCGTGCCGCGCGAGACGGGGAACGCGCCCACGTGGCGCAGCAGGGTTCCGAGTAGCGGCACGGCGAACAGTTCCTGCTTGGCCATGAAGAAGACCTTGCGCGGCGAGATGAACAGCGTGAAGACGAAGTCGACGTTGGAGCGGTGCACCGGGGCGATCAATACCGGACCGGAGCGAGGAATGTTCTCGCCGCCCGTGACCCGGGGCCGGAAGAGCAGCCACGACAGCGCCGTCAAGATGGCCGCGATCACCCGGTAGAGCGGGGTCTTGTCGGGATTGAGAATCAGTTCGGTGTCTTCAGCCATCTCACGATCTCTTCTACCACTTGGTCGATGGAAAGGTCGGTCGTGTCGACGACCACGGCGTCACTCGCCTGACGAAGCGGCGAGGCGACCCGGTCCCGGTCGGCACTGTCGCGCCGGGCGACCGAGTGGGCCCCCTCGTCACCTCGGCGCCGGGCCCGCTCGTCGAGCGAGGCCGTCAGGTACACCTTCAACCTCGCGTCGGGAAAGACCACCGTCGCGATATCGCGGCCCTCGACGACGGTGCCCACCGGCTGGGCGGCCGCCCACGCCCGCTGGCGCGTGACCATGGCGCGCCGCGCCGCTGGATTCGCCGCGACCGCCGAGACCGCGACGTTGACGGGCTCGCTTCGGATGGTCTCGTCCACGTCGACGCCGTTGATCACGACCCGGGGAACCGTGCTGATCGTCGCGTCCGCGGCGATCGCCGCGACGGCCTCGTCGTCGTGGGGGTCGATTCCCCGGCGCAGCACCTCGGCGGTGAGCGCGCGATACATCGCACCGGTGTCGAGGAACGACCAGCCGAGTGCGGCCGCCACGGCCCGGGCGACCGTCGACTTGCCCGACCCCGCCGGTCCGTCGATGGCGATGATCTCGCTCACCGCAGTCCGTTCAGGTGCACAAAGAACGAGGGGTAGCTGGTCGCGACGGTCTCACTGCCGTGGATGGTGCAACCCGCGCCCGCGGCGCCGGCGACGGCGGCGGCCATGACCATGCGGTGGTCGAGGCTGGCGGACTGGTCAAAGGGCCGGAACTCGCTCGCCGCGCCTAGCCCCTCGATGAAGAAGTCGTCACCCTCGGCCCAGACCCGACAGCCGAGCGCGCCGGCGAGGGCCATCGAACCGGCAAACCGGTCCGACTCCTTTACGCGCAACTCGCCCATCGAGACAAAGGACGTGACCCCGGTCGCGGCGGCCGCCGCCACGCTCAGCGCGGGGACCTCGTCGACCGAGGGGATCTCCTCGGCGTGGATCCTCGTCGCGCTCAGCCGGGCCGAACGCGAGACGAGGCCCGTTCCGTCGGCCACGTCAACGAGCGACAGGTCGGCCCCCATGCGGCGAAGCACCGAGACGAAACCGATCCGCTCGGGCGCGACGTCGATCGACGCGATCGAAACCTCGGCGTCGGGATGCACCGCGCCGAGCACGGCGAAGAAGGCGGCCTGCGAGGGGTCGCCGGGAACGCGCCAATCGCGCGCGCGGGGAAGACCCGGGTGCAGCGTCACCCGTCGACCAGCCCCGACGTCGACCGACTCGACGGCGACGCCCGCGAGACTGAACATGTGCTCGGTGACGTTACGGGTGCGAACGCGTTCGCGCACGACCGTGGGGCCCGACGCGCCGAGTCCCGCGAAGAGGATTGCCGACTTCACCTGCGCACTCGGGATGGGCACGTCGTAGTCGATACCGTGCAGCGACGTCGACCCGACGATCCGCAGTGGCGCACCGAGCCGCCCCCCCACGCCCTCGATGGTGGCGCCCATCGCGCGAAGGGGCACCGCGACGCGGTCCATGGGTCGCTTCGAGAGCGACGGGTCACCGACCAGCACGTGCTCGCCGTCGATCCCGCTGACGAACCCCGCCACCAGACGCATGGTGGTGCCCGAATTGCCACAGTCGAGCGACCCGTTCGCGGCGTGCAACGCGCCCGGAGCGCCCGTCACCACGACGTGATCGCCCGCCGCGTTCAGCGTGGCCCCGAGCTGTTCGATGATCACGGCGGTCGCGCGCACGTCATCGCCCGGGGAGAGGCCGACGATGCGGCTCGTGCCCTCGGCGAGCGCACTCACGAGCAGGGCCCGGTGCGACGCGCTCTTGTCCCCCGGCACCCGCACCGTACCGCGTAGGCGCGACGCGGGTCGAACGGTCTCGCTACTCATCAACGTTCGAGCGTAACGGAGAAGCCCATCGCGACGAGGGTGTCTTGAAATCTCGCTGCGTGGTCGGCGTCGACCGCGAGCAGCAGCGTGCCGCTCACGCCCTCGATTCCGTGGGCGATCTCGATGTCGAAGATGTTCACCGCCATGTCCGATGCGGCCACGGTCACCGTGGCCAACTCGCCCGGTCGGTCCGAAACCGCTACGCGCAGGTACGCCAACCGGTCGGCGCTGAGTGCGCGTCCGGGAAGTTGACGACGGGCGAGCGACGCCGTGGCCAGCTTGGTGGCGACTTCGTCGCGCCGTCCGTCGTCGAGGGCGGCGCGAATGGTGGCGAGGCGCTCTTCGAGCGAACGCAGGGTCTTGGTGACCGCGTCGCGATTCTCGAACAACACGTCGGGCCAGATCGACGGGTCACCGGCGGCGATCCGGGTCATGTCGCGAAAACCTCCGGCGGCGAGTTGCAGCAGGACCGCGTCCTGTTCGGCGGCGACCGACGCCTCGTTCATCAACGCCCCCGCCACGAGGTGGGGTACGTGACTCGCGAGCGCGACCAGACGATCGTGGTCCTCGGCGGTGATCGCCACCACGTTGGCGCCGAGCTCGCGCAGGTAGCCGTGCAGACGGCTGTAGTGGCCGGGCTCGGTGACCGCGGTCGGGGTCAGGACCCACGTGCAGCCTCGAAAGAGGTCGTCGCGCGACGCGCCGAGGCCCCGCTGCTCGGACCCGGCCATGGGGTGGCCACCGATGAAGCGCGGATCGCTCACCGCGGCGACGATCGCGGACTTCACCCCCGCCACGTCGGTGACGATGGCCTCGGGATCGTCGAGACGCTCGAGCACGGCGCGGGCGAGTTCGGCCACGATCCCCGCGGGCGTCGCGATGACCACGAGCGTCGTCGCCGGCGCGGGTTCGGACCCGACCACGATGGACAACTCGATCGCGCGGTCCGTGACCGCGACGTCGCGGTCGCTGCCGGTCACGATCCAGCCGGTCCCGGCGAGCGATCGCGCGATGGACGCGCCGATCAGACCGAGGCCCACGACGTGGGCCCGGCGCTCACTCGGGGAGGTCATCGCGCAGGGTTCGGGCGTCACGCAGGTAGACGTGGTGGATGTCGGTGCGTTCGGCGTCGGTGTAGACGTGCAGCAGCACGCGCACGCACCGGGGCATCGAGCCGGGCACGGCGATCTCGCTCGCGCACAGCAAGGGGATGTCACCGAAACCGATGGCCCGCGCGGAGGTGGCCGGGAACGACGAGGTCAGGTCGGGCGTCGTGGTGAGGATCACACTCACGACGTCGTCGTGGTCGAGCTGATTGCGGGCCATCAGCAGCGTGAGCAACTCCTGGGTCGCCTCGGCGATCTCCTCGGGCGTGTCGATCGCGCACGTCGTAGCCCCGCGCAAGGCTCGAATCCGGGCTGAAGTCATGCAGGCATCGTAGAGGCCATCTCATCGGTCATACCAACCGCCTCGAACAGGCGTCGCACTTCGGCGATCGAAAGTTGGCGATAGGCGCCCGGGGCCAGGGTCGCGTCGTGCAGGGGGCCGATGCGCGTGCGAACGAGACGGGTGACGTCGTGGCCCACGGCGG
>JAKAZI010000088.1 GCA_021809495.1 Actinomycetes bacterium
CGCTCCAAGCGCGAGGAACTACCCAAGCGCAAGCACGGGAACGTCCCGCTGTGAGCCACGGTCTCGCGCCGCGTCCGGGGCCCACGCCCGACGAGATCGCCGCGGTGAGTGCCGCGGTCGCCCTACTCGCGACCGCGAGGGGCGCGCCAGAGGGCGGACGGGTCCCGACCTGGCGCTTCTCGGGTCGGTGGTTCAACGCGGGGCGCTACGCCAATCGGCGCCCCATCGTCAGTCACTGACGCGTCTCCACCATCGCGAGCAGGTCACCCATGATCGCCTCGAGGGAGTAGTCCTTGGGCGTGTAGACGGCGGCCACACCCGCCTCGCGCAGTCGCTGCGCGTCGGCCTCGGGCACGATGCCCCCGACGACGACCGGGACCGAGACGCCGGCGGCGGCGAGCCCGTCGAGGACCCTCGGTACGAGGGCGAGGTGCGATCCCGAAAGCAGGGAGACCCCGACGATGTCGACGTCCTCGTCGCGCGCGACCGCGACGATCTCCTCGGGGCTGAGACGGATCCCCTGGTAGACGACCTCGAAGCCGGCGTCGCGCGCGGCGACCGCGATCTGTTCGGCGCCGTTGGAGTGGCCGTCGAGACCGGGCTTGGCCACCAGGAGTTTGGGTGGCGAGCCGCGCCGCTCGGCGAGGGCCCGAGAGCGTGCGACCAACGCGGCGAAGCCGGCGGCGCGGTGCCCGACACCCGCGCGCACCCCCGTGGGGGCCCGGTACTCGCCGAAGACGCCGCGCAGGCAGTTGGCCCATTCGCCCGTCGTGCCACCGGCCCGCGCCAGGGCCATCGAGGCCACCATCACGTTGTCGGCGGGCTCGTCGCTCGTGACCACGCGCGCCAGCTCGGCGAGCGCCGCCGCGACCGCGGTCCCGTCGCGGCCCGCGCGCCAGGCGACCATGTCCTCGACCAGCTGGCGTTCGACGTCGGGGTCCACCGTGAGGATGGCCGCGTCGAGGTCGGCGGTGAGCGGTGACGGGGCGGTCTCGGTGAACCGGTTGACGCCGACGACCACCTGCTCGCCGGACTCGATGCGCGCGACCCGCTCGGCCTGGCTCGCGACGAGTCGCGCCTTCAGCTCCTCGACGGCCGCGAAGGCGCCGCCGAGTCCGAGCACGTCGTCGAGTTCGGCGCGCGCCGCCGCCGTGAGTTCACGGACCTTGGCGTCCATGACGATGGAGCCCGCGAAGAGGTCGGGGTACTCGAGCAGGTCGCTCTCGAAGGCGAGGATCTGCTGGAGTCGCAGGCTCCACTGCTGGTCCCACGGGCGCGGCAGCCCCAGCGCCTCGTTCCAGGCGGGCAGTTGCACGGCGCGCGCTCGCGCGTCGCTCGAGAGGGTGACGCCGAGCATCTCGAAGACGATGCGCGCGACGTTGTTCTCGGGCTGCTGCTCGGTCAGTCCGAGCGAGTTGACCTGGACCCCGTAGCGGAAGCGACGCTTGGCGGGGTCCTGGACGCCGTAGCGGGTGCGACAGATCTCGTCCCACATCGCGGTGAAGGTGCGCATCTTGGCGATCTCCTCGACGAAGCGCACGCCGGCGTTGACGAAGAACGAGATCCGCCCGACGACGCTCGCCATCGCCGACGGCTCGACCTTGCCCGAGGCGGCGACGGCGTCCAAGACGTCGATCGCGGTCGCGAGGGCGTAGGCGATCTCCTGGACCGGGGTCGCACCGGCCTCTTGGAGGTGGTAGCTGCACACGTTGATGGGGTTCCACTTGGGCACGTGGGATTCGGCGAAGGCGATCATGTCGACGATCAGGCGCTTGGAGGGCTCGGGGGCGAAGATGTAGGTCCCGCGGCTCAGGTACTCCTTGACGATGTCGTTCTGCGTGGTACCCGCCAGGCTGGCGAGGTCGGCGCCCTGCTCTTCGGCCAGCACGAGGTAGAGCGACCACAGCCACGCGGCGGTGGCGTTGATCGTCATCGAGGTGTTCATCTCGTCGAGCGGCAGACCAGCGAAGAGCTGGCGAACGTGGTCGAGGTGGGCGACGGGCACGCCGACCTTGCCGACCTCGCCCGCGGCGTTCGCGTCGTCGGGGTCGTAGCCGGTCTGGGTCGGCAGGTCGAAGGCGATGGAGAGTCCGGTCTGGCCCTTGGCGAGGTTGGCGCGGAACAGCTCGTTGGAGGCCCGGGCCGTCGAGTGGCCCGAGTAGGTGCGCATCACCCAGGGCTTGGCCCGCTCAGTCATCGGCGGGGGTAGTCGTAGAAGCCGCGTCCCGACTTGCGACCGAGTCGTCCGGCGGTCACCATGCGGCGCAGGGTGGGCACGGGGGCGAAGTTGGGATCGGCGAACTCGCCGTAGAGCGCCTCGAGGATGGCGAGGGACGTGTCCAGTCCGACCAGGTCGAGCAGCGCGAAGGGGCCCATCGGGAAGCCGCAGCCGCCCTTCATCGCGACGTCGATCCCCTCCATCGTCGCCACGCCCTGCTCGAGGAGTCGCACGGCGTTGTTGAGGTAGGGGAAGAGCAGCGCGTTCACCACGAACCCGGCCTGGTCCTTCACGACGACGGCGTCCTTGCCGCACTGGGTCACGAAGTCGACCACGTAGTCGATCGTCTCGTCGCTGGCCGAAAGCGGGCGCACGATCTCGACGAGCGACATCACCGGAGCGGGGTTGAAGAAATGGATTCCGCAGACGCGCTCGGGCCGCGAGGTCTCCATGGCGAGGTCGATCACCGACAGGGTGGAGGTGTTGGTCGCGAGGATCGCGTCGGGACGCACCACGCGGTCCAGCTCGTTGAAGAGCACCCGCTTGACGTCCATGTCCTCGACGACCGACTCGATGACCAGTTCGCAGTTCTCGAGGTCGTTGAGCTCGGTCGTGACCGAGACGCGCGCGTGCAGTGCGGCGGCGTCGTTTGCGTCGCGGGTGCCCCGCTCGACCTGACGGGCGAGCGAGCGGTCAAGGCCCACGAGCAGCGCGTCGGCGCTCGCCTGATTGCGGCTGCGCACGATCACCGCGGCCCCCGTGGCGGCGACTACCTCGGCGATGCCGCTTCCCATGATGCCTGACCCCAAGACGCCGATGGTTCGCAAGTGCATTGCTGGATAGTAGTTCCCGGTTCTCCAGATGGAATACTCGTGTCGTGACCACGCTCGTCGCCGGCTCGCTGCGCGCCTTCATCGACTCCTTCGAGGGCGAGTTCGACGGCGCGAACGTCGTGGTCGTTCCAACCGCGGCTGCCTTCACCGGCGCGGCGCGCGCCGCCCTCGAGGTCGCCGTCGCCCTCGAGTCTTCCGGGGCGCTCGTCGAGGCGCTCATGGTGCTCGATCGCGACGCGGCGGGCGAACCCGCCCTCGTCGAACGGGTGGCGCGGGCCGACCTCGTGGTGCTGACCGACGGGGCGGCCCTTCACGCGCGGGCCGTGTGGCGAGACAGCGCGTTCGGCGACGCGCTGGCGGCGGCGTCGCTCGTCGCGATCGGGTCGGTGGCGACGGTGCTCGGGACGGTGATGATCGATCCGCGCGGCGGGGCTCCGACCATTGGGCTCGGCTATCGGGGCGGGGCCGTCGTGACGGTACCCGCGACACCCGAGCAACTCGAGCGCACGCGCCGGCTGCACACCGGCGGCGAACCGCTCATCGTCGTCGGCGCGCGCGGCGTCGTCGCCGAGTCAGACGGGCGCTGGCGCGTCGTGGTGGCCGACGACGTCGAGGTGACGCGCGGCGAACGCCGCGACCCCTGACTAGGACTCGCTGATCGTGACCGACTCGATGACGACTCGTTCGCGGGGCTTACCCGAGGGGGTGCCGACGTCGTTGATCGCGGCCACCACGTCGAGGCCCTTGACGACCTTGCCGAAGAGGGCGTAGAGCGGTGGGAGCCTGACGCCGTCGGGGCCCGAGATCACGAAGAACTGGCTGCCGTTGGTGTTTGGACCGGCGTTGGCCATCGCGAGCGAGCCGAGTTCGTAGCGGCCCGCCTTGGGCAGCTCGTCGTCGAAGCGGTAGCCGGGGCCGCCGCTGCCGCTGCCCGTCGGGTCACCGCCCTGGAGGACGAAGCCCGGGATGATGCGGTGAAAGACGATGCCGTCGAAGTAGTGCCAGCGCGCGAGAAAGACGAAGCTGTTCACGGTGGCGGGGGCCGCGAGCGGGTCGAGGGCGATCTCGAGGGTACCCATCGAGGTCACCATCGTGGCGCCGTAGGTCTTGGCGGGGTCGATGATCATCGGCGGCGCGGCGTCGAAACGCTGGCGCTGGACGCTCGAGCCGTCGGGGTTGGGGATGACGTCGGACATGGTCGCTCGTTTCGTTCGTGGTTGGTTAACTGATCTTCAAGAGGTCGACGACGAACACGAGGGTGTCGTTCGCCGCGATGCCGCCACCGCGCGCGACCGAGCCGTAGCCGAGTGACGGCGGCAGGATGAGCTCACGACGTCC
>JAKAZI010000089.1 GCA_021809495.1 Actinomycetes bacterium
GCGCGCCCTCTGGGGGGTCGCTCAGCAGCGCCCGTTCGATGGCGCCGTAGACCTCGAGCGGATCGACGGTTGGCGGGAGCCTCACGGAGAGCACCGCGCTCGTATACGGCCGCACGACGTTGCCGGCGATTGCGGGCTCCGGCGCGCCGCCGAGTCCGATGACCGACAGGGCCGGGTGCCACGTTTGTCGCACGAGTCGATCGGCCGCGGAGTCGCCCATGAGCCTGAGGCCATCCACCGTCGGCATCTCGGTGGCCAGCAGGTCATCGAACTCGTCGGCGAGGGACTGGGCTGCACGGGTGACTCGGTCGGGGATCGTCGCGTTGGCCTCGGGTAGGAGAATCTCGCCGGTGGCGGCGTCTTCGATGCGGTCGAGGAGCTGACGCAAGACTCGAAAGGACGACGGTACGACGCCGCTCGCGCTGCCACTGTGCTTGCCGCGCTCGAGCACGTCGATTCGAACCTCGGTGTTGACCAGTCCTCGTAAGGACGTGGTCACCCACAGACGGTCGTAACTGACGGCGCCCGAGTCGAGGCACACGAGCAGTCGGACGTCACCGAGGGTGTCCGTGAGGTCGTCGAGATAGGCCTCGAGATCCTCACTCCCGCTCTCCTCGCTGGCCTCGATCGCGATGACGATACGCGGGTGCCCGACGTTTTCGTTCTCGAGTGCGGCGACAGCGAGACCGGCACTGAAGGTGGAGTAGCCGTCGTCGGCCACGCCGCGTGCGTACACCCGGTCGCCTCGCCTCACCGGCACGAAGGGGTCAAGTCCCTCGGACCAGTCGCCGAGGGGTGGCTGCTTGTCGAGATGGCCGTAGAGCACCACGGTGCCGTCGACGGGCGCCGTTGCCTCCAGCACCGCCGTGATCAACGGGGTGCGACCTTCGAGGTGGTTGACGCGCACGGTCGCGTTGGGCAGGGTTGCGGAGAGCCAATCGGCGAGCAGCGTTGCGGCCCGGTCGAGTTCACCGTTAGAAGCCCACGAGGCATCGAACGACGGCGAGAGACAGGGGATGGTCGCGTAGTCGAGGAGGGTCGGCAGCGCTAAGCGCTCGAAGTCTTGAAGGGAGAGTGCGGGCACGCAGTCGAGGTTAGCGGCCGGTCACCGGGCCGTCGACCACGCGCCAGCAGTAGAAGGCGACCGCGGAACGGAATCCTTCGAAGGCCGCCCCCGCGTCTCGAAGCGCTCGCTCGTCGATCATCTCGGTGAGTCCGTGCAGTTGACTCCACCCGTTTCGCACGCCGAAGTCACCCGCCGGCCAGACGTCTCGTCTCGCCAAGGTGAACATGAGGTACATCTGAGCTGTCCAGGGTCCGATACCGCGCACGGCGGTGACTTCTCGAATGACGTCGTGGTCATCCATGTAGCCGTGCCGATCGAGTCGAATCCGCCCGTCGTGGACGTGATTCGCCAGTTCAATCATCGCCTCGGCCTTGACCCTGGAGAGTCCGGCCGATCGCAGTCGGGTCACGTCCATCGCTCGGAGCGTCGCCACGGACGGTTCACCGTCACAGACCTCGACCACCCGGCGATGGATCGTGGTTGCCGCGGCCGTCGCGAGCAGTTGGAAGCTGATCGAGCGCACCAAGCTGGCGAAACGTTCGCTCACCGGCGCGGGCCGCGGAGCCGGCGGCGGGCCCACACGGCGAACGAGTTCGCGAAACGCCGGATCTCGACGCGCGATCAACTGTGCGACTTCATTGCGGTTTGGCATTACGGCAAACCTAGGACGGAACGAAGACGTTGTCGGGAACGTTGGCGGTTCGCACCACTTCCTGAAGCAACCCGTGGATCGCTCGAACCGGAGCGGCGGGGAAACCGAATCGTCGGCTGACGAGGCTGACTCTGCGTCGGTCGATGCCTTCGACGTGAATGGCCACGAAGTTGCTGCGCAGGTGCTGTGAGAGCATCGTGGCGGGCAGAATCGATGGCCCGTAACCGTCAAAGGTCAGGGACGCGATCGTACGGAGCCCGTCGAGTTCGATGATCGGCTGCAGGGAGACGCCGTGACTCTCGGCGGCCTCGTCGATCTCTCGTCGCAACGGTGTCCCCTGAAGGGGGAGCAGCAGTTCCAGCGTCGCCAGCGTGGTGAAATCCACGCTCCGTTGACCGGCCAGCACGTGCTCGCGGGGCACGATCAGCACCAGGTCCTCGCTGAACAGGTCGACGTCGGAAAGTTCGGGCGCGAAGACCGGCCAGGCCAGCACGGCGAGGTCGAGTTGCCCATTCACCACTCGGGGCTCGAGGGCCGAGTTCGTCCCCTCGCTGATTCGAATGGCGATGTGGGCGAACGAACGGCGCTGGGCTTCGATGAGTAGCGGCACGATCCATCGTCCCGCCGTACCGATCATGCCGAGGTTGACCTCGCCGCGGATATCGGCGTTCAGTTCGGAGACGTCCGCGGCAATCGCGTTCAGTTCGATGAGGATGCGTCGCGCGCGGTGCAGGACCACGGAGCCGGACTCGGTAATGAAGCCGGTCGTCCGGTCGACCAGCTCGGAGCCGAGTTCTGCCTCGAGCCGAGCGATTCGATTCGAGATATTGGACTGAACCGTACCCAGCGCGTCCGCAGCGCTCGAAAAAGTGCCGTGATCAGCGATGCCGATGAGCGCCTCTAGTTGGCGAATTTCCATATATCTATTATAGAGATAGGAAGTATCCCTCATATCGTGTTGATGAATGACCCCCGACTTGGCATACTGGTCTCAGCCTGTTTACAACGAACCCCCCCTCGAAGTAAGCCAAGGTTTTGCAAAAGGACCAACCACCCCCCCGGTTGGTCCTTTTGCGTATTCCGGCGCAGTTTGATGGCGCGATACGCCTTCGATACGGGCACGTCGGCCCGAACGCGATGAAGTTCACCCCCGTGACGTGGATAAACGGTCTCGAGGCGGCGCCTCAGGCACTCTGGTCGACTAGTGGATGCGGCGATGGAGCGTCAGGTGACAAGGGTCCAGTGGGTTGGTCCGCATCTCAGAACTGCTCCGCGTTGCGTTGTTTACCCCGCCACCGAACACCGGCGAGATTGCAGGAACGCGTGTTCGAACGCTTTGATGTCGCAGGGATACTGGACCGCGAGGGCGCTACGCAACCCACGCGAACGGCGAGCGGGGACGGGTCCGTGGACCGAACGGGCCGCGTGCTCTGATCGGGTTGTTAGCGTGAGGAGATGGCGATTTGGCGCACTGTTCGACTTCGAATCGCGACGACGGCGGTGGCTCTTATCAATTGGATCTCACTGCGAACTGGTCGGGGCAGCGGGACCGTTATCGGCGGGACGGCGGGCCTCGCTCTAGCGCCCGAATTACTGGCATCGCTCGCCGAAAACCGACGCGTCATCCTGGTGACCGGGACAAATGGCAAGACCACGACGACCGCGCTGGTCGTCGCCGGATGGGGCGCGGAGGTCGCATCCAACGACACGGGCGCCAACATGCCCGCCGGACTCGTTGCCGCGTTGGTGCGAAGCCGGGCTCCGCGGGCCGTCCTCGAATGCGATGAGGCGTGGTTGGGCGCGAGCGTAGCGGCGACGCGTCCCGCGGTCATCGTGGTGCTCAACCTTTCGCGTGACCAACTCGACCGAGCGAGCGAGGTACGTCAGATCGCCGAGCGCTGGCGGGCGGTCTTTGCCATGGACGAGTCGGGCGACTCGCTCATCGTGGCGAACGCGCTCGATCCCTTGGTCGTCTACGCCGCGTCTGGGGCACCCAACGTTCGTTGGTGTGCGCCACCCACGACCTGGATCGCCGACACCATGTCCTGTCCGCGCTGCACCGCACCGCTCCATCGGACCGAGGATCGGTGGTGGTGCGAGTGCGGGCTGGCCCAACCGACCCCCACCTCGTATCTCGAGGGCGACAGCGCGGTGATCGGATCCGAGCGGGTAGAAGTCCCCCAGGTGCTGCCGGGTCTGTTTAACCGAGGTAATGCCCTGATGGCGATGACGGCACTGGCGGCGGTCGGTGTCGATCTCGGCCGTGCGGCGTCACGGATGGCCGCAGTGGGTGAGGTGGCCGGACGCTACGCGCTGAGACGGATCGACGGACAGGTCGTGCGCCTGCTGCTCGCGAAGAACCCCGCCGGCTTTGCGGCGATGCTCGAGGGTATGGAGGGCTCAGGCGACGTGTGGGTCGCCATCAACGCGAGACTGGCCGACGGTCACGACCCGTCGTGGCTCTACGACGTGCCGTTCGAGGCGCTGCGCGGTCGACGCGTGCGGTGTCTGGGCGATCGCCGACTCGATCTGGCGAC
>JAKAZI010000090.1 GCA_021809495.1 Actinomycetes bacterium
CGACCGTGACCAGCGCCGCCAGTCGTGCGACGAGCGAGCGTACGCCGTCACCGGTGACCGCGGAGATCGCCAGGTCACCGGGCACGACGGTTGAGTCGGCGACGTCGGACTTCGAACCAACGACGACGCGCGGACGTTCGAGCAGGTCGGCCTGGTACTCCCCGAGTTCGCGAAGCAGGACCCGCAACTGTTCCTCGGGCGCCAGCGGGGCGCTCGCCGACCGGTCGAGCAGCACGCAGAGCACTTTGGCGTTCTCGACGTGGCGCAAGAAGTCGTGTCCGAGGCCCCGGCCCTGCGCGGCGCCCTCGATGAGACCGGGAATGTCGGCCATGACGAACTCGGTCGCGTCGTCGGGCCGGCCACTTCGCTCACCGACTCGCACCACGCCCAGGTTGGGCACGAGGGTCGTGAAGGGGTAGTCGGCGATCTTGGGTCGGGCCGCCGAGACACGGGCGATCAGCGTCGACTTGCCTACGTTGGGAAACCCGATGAGCGCGACGTCGGCGCGCAATTTCAGTTCGAGGTCGTACCACTGTTCGTCGCCGACCTCGCCCTGCTCGGCGAAAGCGGGGGCTCGACGTTGATTGGAGAGAAACCGCGCGTTCCCGGCGCCGCCGAGCCCACCTTCGGCCGCCCGCCACCGGTCCCCCGGTCCCGCGAGGTCGACGACCACGGCGCCGTCACGGTCGTGGACTACGGTGCCGACCGGCACCGACACGAGCAGATCCTGGCCGCGGGCCCCGTGCTGGCGCTTGGAGGTGCCGTGCGCGCCGTCAGAGGCGCGGCGAAACGGATGGTCGCGGAATCCCAGCAGCGACGCCTGGTTCGAGTCGGCGACTAGCCAGACGTCACCGCCCCGGCCACCGTCTCCGCCGTCGGGACCGCCCTTGGCGACATGCGCCTCGCGGCGGAAACTGACGCAGCCCGCGCCCCCGTCGCCGGCTTTGGCGTGCAATTGGGCGGAATCAATGAAGACGGACACCCGCTAATCCTACGAGCCCGTCGCCGGACCCTAGTCAACCAGCGCGCCGACGGCCTCGTCAAAGACCGTCTGGTGGCGTGCGACGTCGTCGCTGGAGGTGGCCGGACACATCAGGGCCATGTTGTGGAACGGGGTCAACAGCACCCCCCGGTTTACCCCGTAGAGGTGCAGGTAGTCCTCGAGCAGCGGATCGGCGCTCGCGGCGGACGAAGCGCCGTTCACCGGTGCGGGGCTGGCGAAGCGGTATTCGCAGCGCGCGCCGAGCTGGCTGACCGACCAGGGCAGGTCATGGGCCGTGATGGTGGACTGGACGCCTTGTGCGAACGTCGTCGCGAGCCCCTCCATCGCACTGAACGCGTCGTCGGTGAGTACCTCGCCGAGCACCGCGCGCATCGCGGCCAGGCTGAGCGGATTGCCGGCCAGGGTACCCCCGACCCCACCCACGTCCACGAGGTCCGCCATGTCGTCGCCCTCGGCGACCGCCGCGAAGACGCGCTCGGCCAGATCCTGGGTTAGACCGTACGCTCCGCACGCCACGCCGCCGCCGAGCGACTTGCCGATCGTGAGCGCGTCGGGTCGGAGTTGAAAGCGCCGGGTCGCGCCACCCGGTCCGGCCGAGAATGTGTGGGTCTCGTCGACGATGAGCAGGGTCCCCGTTTGATCACAGAGTTCGCGGACCCCCTCGAGGAATCCGGCTTCGGGTAGCACGATGCCGATGTTGGTCATCGCCGGCTCGGTCAAGACCGCCGCCACGTCACCGAAGGCGAGTTCGCGCTCCAGGGCCGCCAGGTCGTTGAATTCCACCACGCGCGTCGTCGCCGTCGGATCGACGGCCGGAGCGACGTTGCCTGGTCGCGACCGTGCCCGGCCGTCGGCCCCGACGATGACGAAGGTTTCGTCGACCGAACCGTGGTAGCTATAGGAAAAGACCAGGATCTTGGGCCGCCGGGTCACGAGGCGCACCAGACGCAGGAGCCACCGGTTGGCGTCAGTCGCCGACAGGGTGAAGGACCACTGGTCGAGACCGAAGCGCCGGTGCAATTCGGTGGCGACCCACTGCGCGTCCTCGGTGGGCAGCATGGTCGTCACGCCACCACGCACCCCCAGGCGCTCGTTCACCGCCCGGACCAACGGCGCCGGTGAGTGGCCGGCCATCGCGCCGGTGTCGCCCAAGGCGAAGTCGACGAGCTCGTGACCGTCCAGGTCGGTGATCGTCGCCCCGTGGGCTGAGGTGAATCCGAGCGGAAACCCGCCGGCCCACTTGCTCATCCAGGTCATCGGCACGCGACCGAAGAGGTGGTTGGCTTGCTCGTGGAGTCGCCGCGACGCCGGGTGTTCGCGCTCGTATCGCTGCGCTTCAGCGGCGGCCAGGGCGGCGAGACGGGTCCGGTTTAGGGTCTGCATCAGGCCATCGTAGGGGGCACCGGGGGTCTTCGCCGGTCCGCGGTCCGAAAATATCATTCTTCATTAGGGTTTATGCCCATCCACGCATCGCCATCTCAGGGAAAACTTATCGAAAATCCCTAAATATCAACGTTTCTTCGATAAAGATGGCTCCGGTTACTGGGAATCCCCAGTCCGATTTAGTGAAGAGTAAGGAGTCGACCGGTGAACAAGGCCGAGTTGGTAGATGCAATTGCTGCCGAGAGTGGCGCAGCCAAGAACACGGTAGCCGAGGTGCTGAAGGCCTTTGAAGACGTCGTCGTGAAGAACGTGTCGGGCGGCGAGAAGATCGTGCTGTCGGGCTTCCTGTCGTTCGAGCGAGTCCAGCGTAAGGCTCGCACTGCGCGCAACCCTCAGACCGGTGAGGCCATCCAGGTCGCTGCGTCCAAGGCGCCGAAGGTTTCCATTGGCTCGACCTTCAAGAAGGCCGTCAAGGGATAGAACGCACGGCAGCAATGAAAAAACCCCCGGGCGAGCGCCCGGGGGTTTTTTTCACAACTCAACGAAAGCGATTAGCTCGCGAGTACGTCGACCAGTTTGCGTCCACCGCGGTAGCCGAACTTCACCTGGCCCTCGGCCAGGGCGAAGAGGGTGTCGTCCTTGCCGATCCCCACGTTGCGGCCGGGGTGGAACTGGGTGCCGCGCTGGCGGATGATGATGCTGCCGGGCTTCACCGTCGTCCCGTCGAAGGTCTTCACGCCGAGGCGCTGGGCATTGGAATCGCGACCGTTCCTGGTCGAACCGCCACCTTTAGTCTTTGACATGCTCGCTCCTTACGCGTTCGTCGCGATCGAGGTGATCTCGACGGTCGAATAGTGCTGACGGTGGCCCCAGCGCTTGCGCTGGTTGGCCTTGGACTTGTAGGTCAACGCCCGGATCTTGGGGCCCTTTTCCTCACCGAGGATCCGACCGGTGACGGTCGTGCCCTTCAGTGCGGGACCGGCAATGACCTGATCGCCATCTACCAGCATGACGGGTACGAACTGAACATCGGCGCCAACGGCCTCAGAACGTAAGTCGACGCGGACCACCTGGCCCTCGGTGACTCGCTCTTGGGAAGTGCCTACTCGGATAACGGCGTACATAGGGTTTCCATACTAGTCGATAACGGACGGGACATTTTCGTTTACAGGCCGGTCGATAAGACGAATCCGCGACCGTCACAGACCGTGCAGACACTCGACACCGACTCGAGGAGCCCCTCGTTGACCCGTTTGCGGGTCATTTCCACGAGGCCCAGCTCGGAGATGTCAAAGACCTGGGTTCGGGTCTTGTCGCGCGACAGCGCCTGGCGCAGCGCCGAGGCCACGGCGTCACGGTTGGCCTTGGACTCCATGTCGATGAAGTCGATGACGATGATGCCGCCGATGTCGCGCAGGCGAAGCTGTCGCGCCACCTCCTCGGCCGCCTCGAGGTTGTTTCGAAAGACCGTCTCTTCGAGGTTCGTCTTGCCCACGTTCTTGCCCGTGTTCACGTCGACGACCGTCAGCGCCTCGGTCCGCTCGATGATGAGCGAGCCGCCCGACGGCAGGAATACCTTGCGGTCAAGGGCGCGATGGAGCTGCTCGTGCACGAAATAGCGTTCGAACAGCGGCAGGTCCTCGGTTGTCCGGTCGTAGAACTCAATGCGGTCCGCTAGCTCAGGATTGACTGCCAGCACGTACTCGCGGACCTTCTCAAACAGGTCGCGGTCGTCGATCAGCACTCCGCGGTAGTCGTCGTTCAACTCCTCGCGCAGCACCCGCACCGCGAGGTCGAGGTCGCGGTAGATGAGCCGGGGTTGGTTGGACTTGGCCACTTCGGCCTCAATCGCGT
>JAKAZI010000018.1:0-18494 GCA_021809495.1 Actinomycetes bacterium
CGTCGCGCGCCAGCCCGGAATCGTCTCGAGCTTGTCGAGCGTGCCGCCGGTGTGCCCGAGTCCGCGTCCCGAGAGCTGGGGCACGGCGGCCCCGCAGGCCGCGACCAGTGGCGCGAGGATGAGTGAGATCTTGTCGCCGACGCCGCCGGTCGAGTGCTTGTCCACGGTCGGACGCGAGAGTCGCGCGAGGTCGAGCCGTTCACCCGAGTCGACCATCGTGGCGGTCCAGGTGCGTAGCTCGCGGCCCGAGAGCCCGTTGAAGAAGACCGCCATCAAGAGCGCCGACATCTGCTCGTCGGCAACCTCGCCGGCGCCGTAGGCGTTGAGTATCCAGGCGATCGCGTCGTTCTCGAGCGCGTGCCCGTCGCGCTTGGCCGCGATAACGTCAACGGCCGAGGTCACGAGCGCGCGGCGAGGTCGTCGGGTCCGAAGGCGTCGGGTAAAAGGCTCGCGAGCGTTCGTGCCGGGCGCGTCGCGCCGTCGTCCACGAGCAGGTCCGCGCCGCCGTGCTCGAAGAGCAGCTGGCGGCACCGGCCGCAGGGCGCGAGCGGCTCGCCATCCCCGGCCACGACAACGACCGCGACGAGCCGGCCGCCGCCCACGCGCGCGAGGTCGCTCACGAGTGAGCACTCGGCACACAGCGTGAGCCCGTAGCTGGCGTTCTCGACGTTGGCGCCCTCGACGACGACGCCGCGGTCGGTCAGCGCGGCCGCGCCGACCATCACTTTCGAGTACGGGGCGTAGGCGCGCGCGCTCGCGGCAATCGCGCGGGCGCGCAACGTCCCCCAGGGGATTTCATCGGGCTCAATCACGCCATCACAGTACACTTCGGCTCGTGAAGCGACTCGTGAACTCCCCGTCACTTGTCGTCGCCGACGAGGTGAACGACGCGATTCGCGACGGCCGACCGGTCGTATCGCTCGAGACGACGATCGTCGTGCACGGCCTGCCGCGTCCGCAGAACCTGGAGGTCGCCGCGCAGTGCGAAGCGGCGGTGCGAGCCGCCGGCGCGGTCCCCGCGACGATCGGACTGCTCGACGGCCGCGTCGTGGTCGGGCTCAGTGTCGACGAGCTCGACCGGCTCGCCCAACCGCAACGCGCGAGCGCGAAACTCTCCTCGCGCGACCTGGGCCTCGCGATCGCGCTCGGGCGTGACGGGGCCACCACGGTCGCGGGCACGATCGCCCTGGCGAGCCGGGTCGGCATCGAGGTGATGGCGACGGGCGGCCTGGGCGGGGTCCACCGCGACGCGGCGCGAACCTTCGACGAGTCCAATGACCTCACCACCCTGTCGCGCACGCCGGTGCTCGTCGTCGCCTCGGGCGTGAAGTCAATCCTCGACGTCGCGGCGACCCTCGAGCGACTGGATACCCTCGGGGTCCCGGTTCTCGGCTATCGGACCGACCGCTTCCCCGGCTTCTACCGGGCCGACTCGGGCTACGCGCTCGACTGGTCCGTCGACGGGCCGGCCGCGGCCGCGGCCGCCTTTACCGCGCACCGGGACTTCGCCGCGACGGGCATGCTGCTCGCCAACCCCGTCGCCGCCGAGTTCGAACTCGACGCCGAGCTCCACGACGCCGCGCTCGCCAGCGCCCTCGCGCTCGCCGACGCCTCCGGCGCGAGGGGTAAGGACGTTACCCCGGTTCTGCTCGGCGAATTTGCGCGCTTTAGCGCCGGATCGAGCGTGGCGACCAACCGGGCCCTCGTCGTCGCCAACGCCGCGCTGGCCGGCGAGGTGGCGGTCGCACTCGCGGCGAAGCGTCCGTGAAACCGCGCGTCACCCTGATCGGTGACGTGATGTTGGACGTCGTGACCCGGCCCCTCGGGGCGCTGCAGCCGACGAGCGACACCGCGGCCGCGACGGTGGTGGGGCGCGGGGGGTCGGCCGCCAACGCCGCGGTGCAACTGGCGCGCGCCGGCTGCGCGGTTACCTACGTCGGCGCCGTTGGACGAGACCCCGCGGCCGACGTGCTGGGTCACCTCTTTGACCACGACGGGGTCGTCACCCGCTTCCAGGTGACCGACCAGCCGACCGGCGTCGTCGTCGCGATCGTGGACGGCTCCGCCCAGCGCGCCATGTACACGAGTCGCGGCGCCAACGCCGAACTGGGCCGGGCCCACGTGCTGGGGGCCCTGGCGGAGGGCATTGACCACCTGCACGTCTCGGGCTACACCGTGCTCGACGAGCGGACCCGCGACGTGGCGCGTAGCGCGATCGAGGTCGCGCGCTCGCGCGCCGTCTCGGTCTCGGTCGACGCCTGTTCGCTCGGCCCACTTCGCGCCATGGGCGCGGCGCACTTCCTCGACGCGGTGAGCGGGGCGACGACGATCTTCGCCAACGAGGAAGAAGCCGGGGAACTGGGCGGCGGCTCGCTCGACACCGCCCTGGTGCACCTTTTCCAACGCTTCGGCGAGGTCGTGGTGACCCTGGGGGCGCGCGGCGCGCTCGTGGTGAGCGACGAGGGCGAGGTGCGCGTCGCCGCGGCAACGCGGTTCGCCCTGGACACGACCGGCGCCGGGGACGCGGTCACGGGCGCCTACCTCGCGAATCGGCTGCGGGGTGCTTCGCGTCGAGCGGCCCTTTCGGCCGCCATGACGACCGCGGCCGAAGTGGTCGCTGGACTGGGCGCGGGTTAGTCGCGCCGGTAGGGCAGTCCGTCGGCCGCGGGCGGGCGCACCCGCCCGATGAGACCCGAGACGACGGCGATGGTGATCACGTAGGGGAACATCCCGAGGATCTCGGTGGGCATGGGGACCTGGTAGGTCTGGAGGTTGTCCGCGAGGTAGACCGACAGCCCGAAGAGCACCGACGCCACGACCGCCCCCGACGGGCGCCAGCGCCCGAAGATCAACGCGGCGAGGGCGATGTAGCCGAGTCCCGAGGTGTAGCCGGGCTGGAACTGGCCCTGGGAGGCCATGAAGGCGACGCCCCCAACACCGGCGATCGCGCCGCCCATGATGACGTTGGCGTATCGCACCCCGACCACCTTGATACCGACCGAGGCCGCGGCCTGGGGGTGCTCGCCGACCGCGCGGACCCGTAGCCCCCAGCGGGTCTTGAACAGCCCGAAGCTCACGAGAGCCACCAGCACGATCATCAGGTAGAAGAATCCGGTCTGGTCGAAGAAGACCGGTCCGAGCACCGGGAGTTTGGACAGCAGCGGGATCGGCAGGTTGGGCGCGAGGTTGCCCGTGTTGTACTGGGGGAACGGCGTGAGCACCTGCAGGTTCAGATACGACGAGAGGCTGCCGAGCATCGTGACGAGCACCACGCCGACGATGATCTGGTCCGAGAGGTAGCGCAGCGACAAGAAGGCGAGCACGAGTCCGACGAGGCCGCCCACGAGCGCGCCGACGATGGCGGCGAAGAAGAAGTCGTGGGTCGTCGAGGCGACCATGGAGCCGACGAAGGCCCCGCCGATGAACTGGCCCTCGATCGCGATGTTCACGACGCCCGCGCGCTCGCACATGACCCCCGAGAGCGACCCGAAGACGAGCACCATCGCGAGGGCCGAACTGCCGATCAGCACCGCGGTGAGGTTGACGAAGTTGATCTGGGACGGCCCGGTGGTGCGCGCGGCCCACAGCAAGAGCGCGAAGAAGAAGAGCACGGCGACCACGCCGAACCGGGCCATCACGCCGCGACGGGGCAGACGCAGCGCGACGTGGGCACCCATCGCGACGATCGCGAGACCCAGCACGACGTTGGTCCACGCGGTGAGCAGCGTGAGCGTGCCGATCCGCCACGGCGCGTTCGTGAGCGACACGGGGTTAAAGGTGAGCGACGAGTGGGCGCTAAAGCCCGAGCCGACACCGAAGACGAGGGCCGTGAACAGCCCGATGGCGAGCATGATCACGCCGATGCCGCGCGTGCGCCCGACCGGGATCCGCGCGGTCGTCGCTGTCTCGTTCGTCACGTCGAGGCTCACGATCCCCACCCCTTGGTCGCCAGTTGCAGCGCGGTCGTCGGCGACGTGCGCAGCCGGAAGATCTCCTTGACCAGTACCGGGGTCGCCACGAAGAGCACGACCGCCGACTGGATCACGGTTGCGAGGTCGAGCGGGATGCCCGTCGCCGCCTGCATGGCGCGCCCGCCCACGCCGAGGGCGGCGAAGAGCAGCGACGCCCAGACAATGCCCACCGGCCGGTTGCGACCGAGCAGTGACACGGTGATCGCGGTGAAGCCGATACCGGCGTTGCCGACGAGGAATCCGCCGTCGAGGGTCTTGTAGAACCCGGCCAGCTCGGTGACGCCGGCGAGTCCCGCGAGCCCGCCCGAGATCGCGAAGACCAGGATGATCACGGCCTTGGCGTTGATGCCCGAGGCCCGCGCCGCCTGGGGGTTGGCCCCGGTCACGCGGAAGTCGAAGCCGAGCGAGGAGCGCTCGAGGAACCACCACGCGAAGAGCACCACGAGCACCGCGATCACGAGGCCGTAGTTGACCCGCAGTCCCGAGGAGACCCCGAAGAGCGGGGCGAGCTGGGCCGAGGGATCGAGCGTGCGCGCAATGTCGTTCTGTTGGCCGGGGGCCTGCAGGGCCGTCGAGAGCAGGGTGTAGAGCAGGATCGCCGAGACCACGTAGTTGAACATCAGGGTCACGATCACCTCGTGGGCGCCGGTATAGGCCTTCAAGAGACCCGGGACCGACCCGGCGAGCACGCCGCCCGCGATCCCCGCGAGCATCGTGACCGGCAGGTGCAGGGCCATCGGCAGGTGGATCAGCGTGCCCACGTAGGCCCCGGCGATACCGCCCATCATCGCCTGGCCGTTGGCGCCGATGTTGAAGATGCCCGCCTGGAAGGCGATGCCCACGCCGATGCTCGCGATCGTGAGCGGGGTGGCGTAGGTGAGGGTCTCGGAGATCGGGGTCAGGGCGTTCGACCAGCCCTGCCCGGTGGTGATTGCGTGCCAGAGGGTGGCCGGGCTGAAGACCGACCCGGTGAACATGATCCGATAGGCCGCCCCAACGTTGTCGGCGGTGACCTTGAGCGCGTGCCCCGGAGCACCCCAACTGTGAAAGAAGCCGCGCCAGGCGTCAAGGACCGGCGCGGTCGTCGTGATAATGACGATCGCGCCAAAGACCAGGCCGAGCACGAGGGCGAAGACCGTCACGACGAAGGGACTCTGGCCGGTCACGCGGGCCCAGATCGAACGGCGAGGTGTCGACTCAGGCATCGGTGGCTCCGGCGCCGGCCATGAGCAGCCCGATGGTCTCGCGGCTCGTCGTCGGCGCGACGACGCCACTGATCCGTCCGGCGTGCATGACCGCAATGCGGTCACCGAGGGCGAGGACCTCGTCGAGCTCTGAGGAGACGATCAGCACGCCCAGTCCCTCGTCGCGTTGGTTCACGATCTGTCGGTGCACGTACTCGATCGATCCGACGTCGAGGCCCCGCGTCGGCTGAGACGCGACGAACAGGCTGAGCGGGCGCGACAGCTCGCGCGCGACGATGACCTTCTGCTGGTTGCCGCCCGAGAGCGAACTCACCAGTGCCTGGGTCGACGTCGTGCGGATGTCGAAGCGCTGGACGAGGCTCTGCGCGTTCTCGTTCACCGCGGCGAGGTTGCGCGAACCGCGCCGGGCGAAGGGCGCGCGGCGCGGGGTGTTGAGCACCAGGTTGTCCGCGACCGACATGGAGAGCACGAGACCGTGGAGCTGGCGGTCCTCGGGGACGTGGCCGACCCCGGCGTCGAGCACCTGGCGCGGCGTGTGGTTGGTGATGTCAACGCCGCGCACGCTGATCGTGCCGGACTCGACGGGACGCATGCCCGCGATCGCCTCGACGAGCTCGGTCTGGCCGTTGCCCTGCACGCCGGCGAGCGCAACGATCTCCCCGGCGCGCACGCTCAGGCTGACGCCGTTCACGGCGGGCAGACCCCGGTCGTCTCGCACGACGAGGTCTGTGATGGCGAGCACCTCCTCGCCGGGGGTGAGCGCGGCCTTGTCGACCGTGAGACTGACGCTGCGACCCACCATCATCGAGGCGAGCTCGGCCTCGGAGTCGCTCGCCTGGGCCGTGCCCACGACCTCGCCCTGGCGGATCACCGTGATGACGTCGGCGATGGCTTTCACCTCTTTGAGCTTGTGGGTGATGAAGAGGATCGACTTGCCCGAGGCGGCGAGCGAGCGCATAATCGCCATCAGCGCGTCGATCTCCTGTGGGGTGAGTACTGCCGTCGGCTCGTCGAGGATCAGTAGTTCGGCGTCGTGGCTGAGGGCCTTGAGGATCTCGACGCGCTGCTGGAGCCCGACGGGCAGTTCCTCGACGATCGCGTCGGGGTCGACTTCGAGGTTGAAGGTCTGCGAGACGCTGCGGATCTCCTCGCGGGCGCGCTGGTGGTCGAGCCGGTTAAAGGACTTGGTCGGCTCAAAGCCGAGCACGACGTTCTCGGCGACCGAGAAGACGGGCACGAGCATGAAGTGCTGATGCACCATGCCGATGCCGCGCCGCACGGCTTCGCCGGAGTTCGCGAAGCGCGTCACGACCCCGTCGATGAGCATCTCACCCTCGTCGGACTGGAGCAGTCCGAAGATCACGTTCATCAACGTTGATTTTCCCGCACCGTTCTCGCCGAGTAGGCAGTGGATCTGTCCGGGCTCGACCACGAGGTCGATCTGGTGGTTGGCGGTAAAGGTTCCGAACCGCTTCGTAATGCCCCGGAGCTCCAAACGCATAAGCGCCCATCGTAGCCACGACGAAGGCCCGGGCCGCAAGCGCCCGGGCCTTCGTCGTGCGGCGAACCGCTACGCCACGCGGTTGATCAGCTGGCCGGGTACTTGTTGGGGTTGACCGAAATCGAGCCCGCGATGATCCCCCGGGCGATGCCCGCGATTGTCGACTTGAGCGACGACGGCACCGAGATCCCGCCGTACTCGAGCGCCGTTCCCTGGTTCTTCAACGTTCCGAGGTAGGTACCACCCTTGAACTTGCCCGCGGCGGCGGCGAGCACCGCATCGCGCACCGAGGGCTCGACGCCCTTGGCGACGGTGCCGATGAACCACGAGCAGTCCGCCTTGTCCGAGATGCAGCCGTTGCTGTCGACCCACATGATGCTGTGGCCCGCGCCGGCCTGCTGGGCGGCGGCGACTGAACCGAGGCCGACCGACCCGGCGACCGGGAAGACGATGTCGGCGCCGGCCGAGAAGTCACCGGCGGTCAGGGTCTTGCCGGCGGTCTGGTCGGTGAAGTTGCCGACGAAGGTGCCGGTACCGTCACACTTGGCGAGCGAGCAGGTTCCCTTGGCCGGGGTCCAGCCGAGGACCTTCACCGCGGCGCCCTTCACCTTGTTGTAGTAGCGCACGCCGGCGACGAAGCCGTTCATGTACATGGTGACTGACGGGAACTGCATGCCGCCGTAGGTGGCGACCGTACCGGTCTTGGTGCTCGCCGCGGCGAGGTAGCCGCCGAGGAAGGCCGCCTGGTCGGTCTCGTACTGCAGCGCGAGCACGTTGTGGTACTTGAGCCCCAGCGGTGCATCGTCCACGATCGCGAACTTCTGGCTCGGGTGCGCGTTGGCCGCGGCCTGGGTGGCGCTGTCCATCAAGAAGCCCACGGTCACGATGATGCCGCAGCCCTTGTGGATGAACGTGTTGATGTTGGGCACGTAGTCGGCCGCGGACGTCGAGGAAAGGTATGAGATCTGGATGTTCTTGTTCTTCGCGTGCGCGTCCTGCATACCTTTCCACGCCGAGGCGTTGAACGAGCGGTCATTGATGCCGCCGGTGTCGGTAACGACGCAGGCCTTGAACGACTTCGCCGTAGCGGCCGACGACGTCGCGGCGACGCCGAGCGTCAGTGTGCCGAGTATCAGCGACGCGGCCCCGAGCAGTGTGCCGATGTGGCGCACCGCCTTCTTCTCTCCCATGTTCATGTGTTAACCCCTCCAGAGGTTGCGTCGGCTACGGCGAGCCCTCGTTGGCCCGCAGCGCCGACTGTTCCGTCACCGGCGAGACTACTCGGCGGGACTGGCGAGCGACGGGGCGACGGCACGTGTTTCGGGACGGCCGTGGGGCACCGCGAGACTCACGAGCAGTGCCAGGAGCGTGATCCCCGCCGAGAGGTGAAAGGCCCACTGGTAGCCGTCCACGAGGGCGGCCGAGGAGGTCGGGTTCACGAAGGCGGCGCTGCGATCGGCCGCGACCGTGCCGAGCGCCGCCAGGGCCAGCGAACCCCCGACCTGGCGGCTGGTGTTGAGCACGCCCGACGCGAGGCCGGCGTCGGACCGGTCGACCCCGCTCGTGGCGGCCGTCGCGAGGGGGGTGAAGAGCAGCCCGATCGCGAAGGCGCACAGAATCGAGGGCACCAAGATAGCGCTCGCGTACTGCGAATGCACGCCGATCAACGCGATCCACAGGAAGCCGAGCGTGGCGCTCGAGGTGCCCGCGGCGAGCAGGTGGCGCACGCCGAAGCGGCCGATCACCCGCGAGCTGAGCTGGGCGCCGGCGACGATGGCGATCGCCATCGGCAAGAACGCGAAGCCCGTCTTCACGGCGCCGTAGCCGAGGATGTACTGGTAGTAGAAGGTGAGGAAGTACCACATCGCAAAGAAGGAGCCGCCGACGAGGAACATCACGAGGTTGGCCGTCGTGACCGCGCGCGACCGGAAGATTCGCAGCGCCACCAGCGGGTTCGTCGCCACGCGCGACTCCCACACGATGAAGAGCGCGACGCCGAGCGCTCCGCCGACGATCCAGGCGATGGTCGCGGCGTTGCCCCAGCCCGTCGTCGCGGTCGTCACGACGCCGTAGATGGCCGCGGCGAGTGAGACCGTGACGAGCAGCGCTCCGGTCACGTCGAGCTTGTGACTCGCCTCACGATTGCGCAACTCGCGCAGGAAGGTGGTCGCGAGCAGGGCCGCCACGACGGCGAAGGGCACGTTGATAAAGAAGACCCAGCGCCACGAGAACCATCCCGTCAAGAGCCCACCCAGCAGGCCCCCGACCGCTCCGCCCGCGCCGGCGACGGCGCTCCAGGCGCCGATCGCCTTGGGTAGGCGGGGTCCGTGAAAGGTGGTGAGGATGATCGTGAGCGTGGCCGGGGAGAGCACGGCGCCGCCGAGCCCCTGGAGGGCGCGCACCGTGATCAGCTGCGCGCCGGAGTGGGCGAAGCCGGCGCCGATGCTCGCCAGGGTGAACAGCGCGAGACCGCCCAGGTAGACGTGGCGACGCCCGAAGATGTCCGCCGCGCGCCCTCCGAGGAGGAGAAACCCGGCGAAGGTGATCACGTAGGCGTTCACCACCCACTGCGCGTTGGTCATCGAGAAGTGCAGGTCGCGCTGCATCGAGGGCAGGGCGACGTTGACGATGGACACGTCGAGCACCACCATGAACTGCGCCACACAGGCGATGGTGAGCACGATCCAGTCGGGGGCGTGGCGGTGCTCGCTGGCGCTGGCGGTCATGGCGCGAGTGTACCGGCGGGTCAAATCGATCGAGCCGGCGCCGATGCGCCACACTGGTGGGCATGGTTGCCCAGTTCATCTTCACCATGCGCGATCTGCGCCGCTTCTATCCACCCGACCGCGAAGTGCTCCGCGGCATCAACCTCTCCTTCTACCCCGGGGCGAAGATCGGCGTGATCGGCTCCAACGGTTCGGGTAAGTCCTCCTTGCTTCGCATCATGGCCGGGCTCGACGACGGCTTCACCGGTGAGGCCCGCCTCACGCCCGGCTTCACGGTCGGCTACCTCGCCCAAGAGCCCGAGCTCGACCCCGCGAAGGACGTGGTCGGCAACGTCGCCGACGGCGTCGCCGAGCAGCGCGACCTGCTCGCGCGCTTCAACGAGGTCTGCGCCGCCATGGGCGATCCCGACGCCGACTTCGACGCGCTGCTCGCCGAACAGTCCGACCTGCAGACGCGCATCGACGCGCTCAACGCCTGGGACCTCGAGCGCACCCTCGAGATCGCCATGGACGCACTGCGCCTGCCGCCGGCCGACGCCGAGGTGACCACCCTCTCGGGCGGTGAGCGTCGGCGCGTGGCGCTCTGTCGGCTGCTGCTCGCCAAGCCCGACCTGCTGCTGCTCGACGAGCCGACGAACCACCTCGACGCCGAGTCGGTCGCCTGGCTCGAACGGGCGCTCCAGGACTACGCGGGCACCGTCGTGGCGATCACCCACGACCGCTACTTCCTCGACAACGTGGCCTCGTGGATCTTGGAGCTGGACCGCGGCGCCGGCATCCCCTGGGAGGGGAACTACTCGTCGTGGCTCGAGCAGAAGCAGGCGCGCCTGGCCGCCGAGGAGAAGGCCGACCAGTCGCGCCAGGCGGCGCTCGCGCGCGAGCTGGAGTGGATCAGGATGTCGCCGCGGGCCCGCCAGTCCAAGGGCAAGGCCCGCGTGAGCGCCTTCAATCAGCTGGTGGCCGAGAGCGAGGCCGCCGACCAGCGGCCCGACCGGCTCGAGATCGCCATCCCGCCGGGTCCGCGCCTCGGCGACGTGGTCGTGAACGCGAAGGGGGTGACGAAGGGCTTCGACGACCGCCTGCTCATCGAGGACCTCTCGTTCTTGCTACCGCCCGGGGGGATCGTGGGGGTCATCGGACCCAACGGCGCGGGCAAGTCGACCCTCTTCAAGATGATGATCGGCGCCCTGGCCCCCGACGCGGGCTCCTTCGAGGTCGGCAGTACGGTCCGCTTCGCCTACGTCGATCAGTCCCGCGAGGGACTCGATCCCAACGCCACCGTCTTTGACGAGGTGAGTGGCGGCCAGGAGCGGCTCGTGGTCGGCAGCCGCGAGATCCACGCGCGCGCCTACGTCGCGAGCTTCGGCTTCAAGGGCAGCGACCAGCAGAAGAAGGTCGGTGAGATCTCCGGCGGCGAGCGCAATCGGGTCCAGCTCGCCAAGGTGCTGCGCAGCGGCGGCAACGTGCTGCTGCTCGACGAGCCGACCAACGACCTGGACGTGGACACGCTGCGCGCGCTCGAAGACGGGCTGCTCTCGTTTCCGGGCTGCGCCGTCGTGATCAGCCACGACCGCTGGTTCCTCGACCGCATCGCCACCCACGTGCTCGCCTTCGAGGGCGACACCGAAGTGCGCTGGTTCGAGGGGAACTTCTCGGACTACGAGGTCGAGCGCCACAAGCGACTCGGCGCCGACGCGGACCAGCCGCACCGGATCCGCTACAAGCCCCTGACCCGGTCCTAGGGCCGGTATCCTCCGGCGAACAGAGAAAGTAGGAGACACCATGACGACGCGCGACGACTGCCGCGAACTCGACCGATCCGATCCGCTGCGCGCGCGCCGCGACGACTTCGTGCTCGCGCCCGGGCTGATCTACCTCGACGGCAACTCACTGGGGCCACTGACGCGTTCGTCGCACGAACGGGTCGTCGCCACCCTCGACGAGTGGGCGAAGGGTCTCGTGGGCAGCTGGAACGCGGCGGGCTGGATGGCGGCGCCGACGCGCGTCGGGAACCGCCTGGCCACCCTGATCGGGGCCGCGCCCGGCGAGGTCGTCGTCGCCGACACCCTCACGGTGCTGCTCGCGAAACTCCTCCTCGGCGCCCTCGACCTGGTGCCCGAGCGCTCGGTCGTCCTGACCGACGCGGCGAACTTTCACTCGGACCTCTACGTCGCCGAGGCGATGGCGCGCCGGGCCGGTCGCCCGGTCACGTTGCGATCGATCGATCGCGACACCCTCGAGGACGAACTTTCCGAGGACGTCGCCCTCGTGATGCTCACCCACGTCGACTTTCGCACCGGCGAGATGCTCGACCTCGCGGGGGTGACCGAGCGGGTCCACGCCGCGGGCGCCCTGATGCTCTGGGACTTCGCGCACTCGACCGGCGCGGTGCCCCTCGACGTCACCGCCGCCAACGTCGACTTCGCGGCGGGCTGCACCTACAAGTACCTGAACGCCGGCCCCGGGGCGCCGGGATTCCTCTACGTGCGCTCGTCGTGGCAGGGCGTGATCGAGAATCCGTTGCCCGGCTGGCTCGGCCACGCGCGCCCCTTTGACTTCGAGCGCGACTACGAGCCCGCCGCGGGCGTGCAGGCCTTCGTGACCTCCTCGCCGTCGGTCATCGCCATCAACGCCCTCGACGGGGCGCTCGACGCCTTCGAGGGCGTGACCATGGACGAGGTCCGCGCCAAGAGTCTCGCGCTCACCGACCTGTTCATCGAGCTGGTCGAGGCGCGACTGCCCGGGGTCTTCGCGGTGATCACCCCGCGCGAACACGCCCGCCGGGCCAGTCAGGTGGCGCTTCGCAGCGACCACGCCTACGGGATCGTCCAGGCGCTCATCGCCCGCGGGGTCGTCGGCGACTTCCGGGCCCCCGACGTCTGTCGGTTCGGGTTCGCCCCGCTCTACCTGCGCTACGTGGACGTCTACGACGCGGTCGAGCACCTGGTCGCGGTGATCGAACGCGAAGAGCACCTCGACGACGCCTACGCGACGCGCAACCCGGTCACCTGATCACTGCGAGAAGATCACTGTTCGCTGACCAACCAGCATGACGCGGTCCTCGGCGATGAGCCCGACGGCGCGCGCGAGCACGGTGCGCTCGACGTCGCGGCCGAGCGCGATGAACTCGGTGGGCCGGCGCGCGTGGGTGACGCGCGCCACGTCCTGTTCGATGATCGGGCCCTCGTCGAGGTCGGCGGTGACGAAGTGGGCGGTCGCGCCGATTAGCTTCACGCCGCGCTCGTAGGCCTGGTGGTAGGCCCGCGCACCCTTGAAGCCGGGCAGGAACGAGTGGTGGATGTTGACGATCCGACCGCTCAGTTCCCCACAGAGCTGTGGCGAGATGATCTGCATGTAGCGCGCGAGCACGACGACGTCGACCCCGTGGCGCTCGACGAGTTCGCGCACGACGTCCTCCGCGGCCGACTTGGTCGAGGGGGTGACCTCGACCTGGACGAAGGGGACCGCGTGGCGCTCGACGAGCTCGCGACAGACCCCGTGGTTGCTCACCACCGCCACGATGTCCATGGCGAGGTCGCCCTGTTCGGCGCGGTAGAGCAGGTCGGCGAGGCAGTGGTCGAACTGCGAGACCATCACGAGGGCCCGACGACGCTGGGTCTCGGGTCGGATCGTGAGCGTCGGCGTGAAGGCTGCGAGGTCACCCTCGAGTCGCTCGCTCACCTCGGCCACGTCGCGCTCGCAGGTGAAGCGCGTGCGCATGCAGAACTGGCCCGTCACCGGGTCGGTGAACTGGTCATTCTCGAGGATGTTGCCGTCGATGGCGAAGACCGCGTTACTCAGGGCGCGCACGATGCCGGTCGTGTCGCGGCACTGAAGTGTGACGACGTAGGTGACCTCGGACACGATCTGGTGTTACGCCCGGTACGAGTAGAACCCCTGGCCCGTCTTGCGTCCGAGCAGGCCCGCCTGGACCATGCGCGACAAGAGCGGGGGCGGGGCGAGGTGGGACTCCTTGAACTCCTCGTAGAGCGAATCGGCGACCGCGAGGGTCGTGTCGAGGCCGATGAGATCGGTGAGCGCGAGCGGTCCGAGGGGGTGCGCACAGCCGAGCACCATGCCGGTGTCAATGTCCTCGGCGCTGGCGAATCCCGACTCGAGCATCCGGATCGAGGACAGGAGGTAAGGGATGAGCAGGGCGTTCACGACGAAGCCGGCGCGGTCGGGCGAGGCGATCACCTTCTTGTTGAGCACGTCGGTGCCGTAAGCGCGCACGCGCGCCGTGGTCTCGGGGCTGGTGAGCAGCGACGAGATGACCTCGACCAGCTTGAGCACGGGCACGGGGTTAAAGAAGTGCATCCCGATGACCTGCTGGGGGCGTCGGGTGGACATCGCGAGCTTGATGATCGGAATCGACGAGGTGTTGGTCGCGAGGATCGCGTCGTCGGCGCTCACCACGGCGTCGATCTTCTTGAAGACCTGGACCTTGGTCGCTTCGTCCTCGGCGACGGCCTCGATGACGATCTGGCGGTCGTGGAGCTTCGCGAAATCCTCGCTGAAGCTGAGGTTGCCCCGGACCCGGTTGGCGTCCTCCTCGGGCAGCTTGCCCGCCGCCACGGCGCGGCTGAGCGACTTCTCGATACGCGCGACGCCCGCCGCCAGCGCCTCGGGGCTTCGCTCGATCACGATCACGTCGGCGCCGGCCTTGGCCGCGATCTCCGCGATACCCGATCCCATCAGGCCGCAGCCCACCACACCAACCCGTTCCATCGAGACCTCCTCGTCCGATGTCGACCGCCTGTCGAGCGTTCAGAGTCTAGATGGGCTGGGGGGAGCGTCTCGGCGCCAAGCGCGGGCGCGGACCGGGGCGACACATACATGTATAAAAACTGGTGATATCAAGAATCACGCATGTTATGGTGGCCCGATGACGCGTACCGGTCAGTTGTCGCCCACCACGCTCGGTGACGCCCGCGCCCTGGTGCCGGTGCTCAAGGCCATCAGCGACGAGTACCGCCTCGCCATCTTGCTCAGCCTCTCGCACGAGTCGCGCACCGTCGTCGAGCTGACCGAGGAGCTCTCGATCGCCCAGCCACTCGTCAGCCACCACCTGCGCGCGCTGCGCGAAGCCGGCCTGATCTCGGTGACGCCCGAGGGTCGCTCGAACCGCTACGCCATCTGCTGTGACGCGGTGGCCGAGCCGATCCGACTGCTGACGGGCATCGCGAACGCGAACCCGTCGTGTTGAGAGAAGGAGACGAAGGATGAACGAGACGGGCGAAGAGGTCCGCGTCGCCGTGCGCGAGCGCTACGCGACGGCCGCGCTCGCGGTGTCCGCGGGGGCCGCGTCGTGCTGCTCGACCGACGACGTGAACCTCGGGGTGGGCGAGGGGTTCGGGTCGACGTTCTACTCGGTCGATGACACCGGCGCGCTGCCCGCGGCGGCCCTACTCGCCTCGCTCGGCTGTGGCAACCCCAGCGCGCTCGCGACCCTCGCCGCGGGCGAGGTCGTGCTCGACCTCGGCTCGGGCGGCGGCATCGACGTGCTGCTGTCGGCGCGCCGGGTCGGTCCGACGGGCCGGGTCTACGGCCTCGACATGACCCCCGAGATGGTCGAGCTCGCGCGCGCGAACCAGGCCGCGGCCGGGGTCACCAACGCCGAGTTCCTGCTCGGCACGATCGAGGCCATCGCGCTGCCCGACCAGTCGGTCGACGTGATCATCTCCAACTGCGTGATCAACCTCGCGGCCGACAAGGACGCGGTGCTCGCCGAGGCCTTTCGCGTCTTGAAGCCGGGTGGGCGGCTCGCCATCTCGGACGTCGTGCTGCAGCGGGCGCTGTCGGCCGACCTGGCCGGCCTGATCGTGCTCTGGACCGGGTGTGTCGCCGGGGCCCTCGTCGTCGAGGACTACGTCGCCAAGCTCGCCGCCGCGGGCTTCGAGGACGCCTCGGTGACCCCGACCCTGGTGCACGACCGCGACGCGCTCGAGCGACTGACGACGGGCGTGACCTTCCCCGAGGGGATCGACCCGTCGCGCGTGTACGACGAGTACGACGGGGTGGTCGCCAACGCCTTCATCCGCGCGCGGCGACCGCGCTGAGGTGCCCGGCGCCGTCTCGCTGACTACCATTGGCCCAGGGCGACTGCCCAGTGGATGGAGGGTGTCATGGACAGCGTCAACGTGGTGATCGAAATCCCCCGCGGGAGCCAGAACAAGTACGAGTACGACCACGAGAATCACACGATCAAGCTCGACCGGCACCTGATCGTCTCGATGGGCTATCCCGCCGAGTACGGCTTCATCCCCGACACCCTGGGCGGCGACGGCGACCCGCTCGACGCACTGGTCCTGACCGAGTACCCGACCTTCCCGGGCTGTCTCATCGAGTCCAAGATCCTCGGCATGTGTCTGATGACCGACGAGAACGGCGAGGACGCGAAGCTGCTGATGGTGCCCACCTACGACCCGAACTGGAAGTCGGCGACCGACATCGGCGACGTGTCCAAGGCGGTGCTCGATCGGATCAGCCACTTTTTCACCGTCTACAAGGACCTCGACGAGGGCAAGTGGATGAAGGTCGAACGCTGGGTCGGACGAGCCGAGGCCGAGGCCGAGCTGGCCGCGTCGCGGGCCCGATTCGTCGCCTAGGCGCTTCGCCCGTGGCGCGAGGCACCGCCTCGGACCCGGCCGCCGATCGGTCGGTCATCGGACTGCTGGCGTTCACCCAGTCGCTCTTCTTCGTCTCACTCGCGCTGTGCATCGCGATCAACCACAGCGAGACCGCCAGTAACGACGGCATCTCGTTTTACGGGGTGGACCCGGACACCATCGTGATCGTGCTCGTCGGCTACGCCGCGGCGAGCGTCGGTCTGTTCAGCGCCTCGTCGTGGTTGCGCGACGCGGGCGCGCCCGCGACCCTTGTGCGCAGTGCGCGGATCGTGGCGATCGGGCTGCCGCTCTTGCTCGTCACCCCCTACGACGAGGGGACGTTTTGGAACTGGGCCCACATGAGCGTGGGCGTCGCGATGGCCCTCGCCCAATTTGCGGCCACGATCTCACTCGTGCGCCGTCGCCGGGGCGTGGTGGCGTGGCTCGTCTTTGGCGCCCAGCTCGCCGGAGGCCTGCTCGCGGCCGCGTCGCTACCCAACTGGTCATTCCCTTGGCTGTTACCGGGCGAGACGATCTACGAGCTCGCCTACGGGATCAGCCTCTTCGTGTGGATCAACGAGCTGCGTGGGGCGAACTGGGGCGACGAGCGCGTCAGTCAGGCGAGCGCGTGATCATCGCCTCGGCGATGGCGTAGAGCGACTCGCGCCACTCCTCGGCCGTCGCGGCGAGGGGGTGCTCGCCCTCGAGGGCGACCTGGCCGAAGAAGAGCGCGTACCAGACGCGCGCGAAGGCGGCGGCGCTCATGTCCTTGAGCAGGAGCCCCCGGTCCACCACCGGCTGGACGCGGCCGATGATGTAGTTGCCGGCCTCGCGCTGGGCGGCGGCGATGCCCTCGGCGGCCGTGTGGTTGTGGCGCGCGAAGGCGAAACTCTCGATGCGCAGTCCGCGCGAACGGTAGCGCTCGGGGCGTTCGGCGTCGTCGATCAGCTGACGCATGGCCGCGCGCAGCGCGTCGGGGGTCGAGACCCCCACGAGCGGCGCGGTGAAGAGGGTCGCGGTGCGAAGTACCTCGTCGCGGTAGCGGCGCACGATGGTGGCGGCGAGCAGTCCCTCGCGGTCCTCGAAGTAGCTGTAGAGCAGCGACACCGACACGTTCGCCGACGCGGCGACCCGCTTGACGCGGTACTGGGTGATGCCCTGGGTCTCGAGTTCCTCGATCGAGGCCGCGAGTATCCGTCCCTGGGTCACACTTCGAGGCTACCGCCGCCGCTTGGTATACCCGGGCGGGTACTTTGTCACGACCCGTCGCGGTCGGTCAACCCGGTGTCGCGCGGGTCGCGGGTCGCCGGTTGAGTACGTCGGCGAAGGCGAAGCCGGTCGTCCAGCCCCGAACGCCGTCGACCCCGATGGTGAGCGCCTCGTAGCCCTCGAGCCACTCGATGCGCGCGAGCACCTCGTCGCCGCCGACGGCGAGGGCCGTCGCGAGCGCGTCGGCGAGTGCGAGGTCGGGTCCGGTCACACTGGCCGAGGCCACACTCGTCGACGGTTCGGCGCTGAAGGGGTTGATCAGGTGGGGCCCGCGCAGGTAGTCGCCCGACGTGGCGATCGAGGCGCGCAGCGTCACGACGCACGCGAGCGCGCCGGGTGCGTCGGGACGCACGATTCCGACGCGAAATGGGTTGTCCCCGAGTCCGCCGAAGCTCGCGATATCGCCCGCGGCGTTCACCATCGCTCCCTCGACCCCCTCGACGCGCAACGCCTCGAGGGCCTTCGCGGCGGCCCACCCCTTTACGTAGCCAGTGGGATCGAGGCCACCGGGCATCGCCCACGGGTCGAACCACCCGCCCGAGAGGTCCTTCGCGACGCGACACCCGTCGAGCACGTCGGCCACCTCGCTCGGCGCCTCGCCGAGGGTGATTTCGCCGCGGCGCAGCCGGCTGATCGGGCTGTCGGCCCGCCAGGTGCTGAAGGTGCGGTCCGCGCGGTGCAGGATCGCCTCGGCGTCGCTCATCGCGTCGTCGACCTCGGGTCGATCGAGGGGGTCGGTGCCGTAGAGGTCGACGGTGACGACCGTGCCCATCACCGTGATGCGGTGGTGGCGCGTGCGGGGGGCGCTCGTGGTCACGGCTACTTCAGCTTGAGTTGGGAGAGCGCGCCCTGGAGCGACTGGGCGAAACCGGCGCTCGTGTAGCTCGCCCCGGACACGCCCTGGATGTTGGCCCCCTGGGCCTTCATCGCCTCGCGCTGGAGCATCGGCAGGGCGAGGTGGTCGACGTAGGCCGAGTAGGGGTTGCCCCCGTCGCTCAGCGTGGCGATGGTGATCTTGTCGATCCTGGTGCCGGTCGCCGTGACCTTCACCGAGAGCAGGCCGTAGTAGTAGTTGACCGTCGGACCCGTCGCGCTGCGCGTGGCGGTGGACGAGACCGTCGCCGAGGTCGTCGGCGCGACGCTCGGTGCCGAAGGCGGGGCCGACGACGACTGGCTCGCGGCCGGCGTCGTGGCGGTGGGACCCGCGGCGCTCG
>JAKAZI010000018.1:18594-20458 GCA_021809495.1 Actinomycetes bacterium
GTCGCGCTGCGCGTGGCGGTGGACGAGACCGTCGCCGAGGTCGTCGGCGCGACGCTCGGTGCCGAAGGCGGGGCCGACGACGACTGGCTCGCGGCCGGCGTCGTGGCGGTGGGACCCGCGGCGCTCGCGGCCGGGGTGGCGGCGCTCGGCGTGCTCGAGAGCGACGAGAGCACGATCTTCTGGGGCGTCGAGTGAAAGACGGCGACGCCGGCGAGGCCGGCGAACGTGCTCGCGAGGACGATGGGGGTCTTGATCATCGCTCGTTCCTAGAAGGCGAAGGCTTCGACGTGGACGTGTTCGGGTTGTGCGCCGGCGCGCGTCGCCGCGTCGACCGCGAGGTCGGCGAAGCCGGACGGACCGCAGACGTACACGTCGCGCTGGGCGATGTCGGGTACGAGCCGGCGCAGCTGGCGCGCGTCGAAGCGCACCTGGCCGCGCGGGCCGATGAGCTCGTGGATCTGGCCGCGACGCGCCTCGACCAGGGCCGCGATCTCGTCGCGGTGCACGAGGTCGTCGAGGCGCGAGGCGCGCAGGATGACGCTCACCATCACGTCGCTCGGCAGGTCCTCGAGCAGGGCGCGCAGGGGCGTCACGCCGACGCCGGCGCCGATCAGGACCGCCCGACGGGTGTTGAGCGCGTGTTGGGTGAACGTGCCGTAGGGACCCTCGGCGAAGACCCGGGTGCCGGGCTTCACGTGGGCGAGCGCCCCGGACTGGTCGCCGAGCGCCTTCACGGTGACGCGCAGGAACGGCGGGCGGGGCATGGCCGAGAGCGAGTACGGGTGGCTGTGCCACCACAGGCCGGGGGCGACGAAGCGCCACTGGAAGAACTGGCCGCCGGCGACCGCGAGGCGGTCGAGGTCGTGGCCCTTGATCGTGAGGCTGTGCACGCCGGGCGCCTCCTCGACGACGGCGGTGACGCGCAGCTGGTGTCGCCAGTTGCGCGCGAAGGGCACGGCGAACCGGTTGACGACGACGACGAGGGCGGTCGCGGCCCAGAGCAGGATCCACGCGTTGCGCGCGGTGGCGTGGGTGAGGAACGGGACCCCGACGCGGATCTGGTGGGCGAAGGCGAGCGCGATCGCGAGGTAGGTGTACAGGTGCACTACCCACCAGGTCTCGTAACGCATCTTTCGCCGCGCGAGGCGGTGCGAAGAGACCGCCGCCATCACGAGCAGGCCAAAGCCGGCGGCCGAGGCGAGCACGTCGGGGTAGTGCAGCACGAAGGCTTTCACCTGGTCGACGAGGGTGTTGTGGCCGAGTTGGGCGTAGCCGACGGTGATCGTCAGCACGTGCAGGGCGATCAGGGAGACGGGCCAGGGTCCGAGGCGACGGTGCCAGCGCACCAGGCGGTCCTGGCCGACGGCGCGCTCGAGGCTCGGGATCCGCGCGATCAGGATCAACATGACGATCAACAGGTAGCTGCCGACGAAGGCGCTCAGACGGCCGATCGCGAGGAACCAGCCGCCGGGCGAGGTGAGCGCGGCGAGGGACTCATTGGCGAGATCGAAGCCGATGACGACGAGGAGCCCGATTGCGGCGAGCGCGGCGAGAACGTTCGCGACGATGGGCTGGGGCTCGGTGCCCGCTGGGTGGCGCGGTGGATGGATAGTTGACCACGAGGGTCGTCGGTGGGGAGTCGCTCGCTCGCTCGTGGTCACGCGGGGAACGGTATCGGGACTACCTAAGAGGACCCGAAGAAACAGGTGAGACTTTGTGACGCCGGTGGCGGCGTGAACTAGCGAGGTCGTTCGCGCGCGAGGTCGGCTATCGCGGCGTCGACGACGGCGTGGTCGGGGCTCGCGTCGAAGTTCTCTCGTAGGGCCAGGCGACTTTCGCCCCGGTCGGGGCGAACCATCAAGAC
>JAKAZI010000091.1 GCA_021809495.1 Actinomycetes bacterium
GACGCGGGGCTCGGGCGAGGTCGCCGAGTTCGCGGTCCGTCTACGCATCGACACCCCGACCGAGGCCGAGTACTACCGCCACGGCGGGGTCCTCAACTTCGTCCTGCGCCAACTCGCGCTCAACTAGCGCCTACAACCCCCCGTCGGCACAATCGCCGACGGGGGGTTGTAGCGTGCGAACTATGGGCGAGCGGTCCGACGATCACTTCGACGACGCGGCGGTTGAGGCCTTCGTGTCCCAGCCGGCTCGACCCGCCGACGCCGACGAGGTTCGCGCAGTCGACCCCAAGGTTCGCCGTGCGCCGTGGCGTCGACGTCTGACCCACTTCTTCTTCGAGAAAGAGCCGAGCCAGTACTCGTCGATCGCCCCGCGCACGCCCGACGGACGGCGCACGAAGCCGTTCTTCTTCAACGGCAACGGCCGTGGCCGCTAGCCGACAAGCCTCGCGAGTCCGGCGTGACCTACGCGTCGCGAGCCGCGAACGGGCCCGCACGCGTCTACGGACTCGGTCGTGGAAGATCGCGGCCTTCGGCCTGCTCGTCGGTCCCCTTGCCGCAGTGACCCAAGCGGGACCCGACGCCGCGGGCGTGACCCACGTGAATCGAGCCATCCAGTCGATGCTCGCCATCGCGCTGCTCGTCGGCGCGGGCGAAGGAGTCTCACTCGCCGTGTACTGCCTCGATCGGCGGCGGACTCATCCTCAGCGTGGGGCCTGATACTCGCCCGCGACGCCACCGTCTCCCTCAGCCCCATTCGACGTCGGCGGGCTGTCTGGCGCGATCGCCGGCCGGCACGTAGGGTGGCCCCATGGCGTCACGCGGCAGTGAGCGGGCAACGGGGTGGTCACGCCGCGCACGAGGCGCCGCGCGATGAGTAACCCGCCCGACGAGCTGGGACTTCAGCCGCCGAGCATCCTCGCGCGCGGCCCGCACTCGAGCGAGCCCCACTGGGTGGTCAACCCCCACGAGCGGCGCGACGAATGGCGGCGTCTCTTCTCGGAGTTCTTTGGAACCTTTCTATTGGTCATCGCCGCCGCAGGGGCACCCGTGGTCGACGCGGTCTCCCACGGCCAGGTCCCCATCGATGCCCAGGTCGTTGCGCCGGCACTCATGGTGATGGGAATCATCTACTTCATGGGAATGGTGAGCGGCGCGCACCTCAATCCCGCCGTGACTCTCTCCTTCGCCGCCCGCGGAAACTTCCCGTGGAGTCGGGTCCCCGGCTACGTCGGCGCCCAGGTCATCGGCGCCGTGGTCGCGTCGCTCCTGCTGCGCGGCCTCTTTGGCAACGTGGGACACCTGGGCGCGACGCTGCCGGGTCCCGGGATCTCCTCGGCCAAGGTCGTGATCGTTGAGGCCCTGCTCACCCTCGGACTCGTGAGCGTCATCCTCGGCACGGCCTCGGGGGCGCGCAACGTCGGGGCCAACGCGGCGCTCGCCGTCGGCGGCTACATCGCCCTCGCCGGACTCTGGGCCGCGCCGATCACCGGAACGTCGATGAACCCGGCGCGTTCCTTCGGTCCCCAACTCGTCGGGGGCGACTGGACGTCGTGGTGGGCCTACGTCGCCGGACCGCTGATCGGCGGAGCGCTCGCCGTGGGCGTCGCCTGGATCCTGCGCGGACCCCCGTCGCTCGCCGCCAACGAAGCCGCCCAGGGCGAGCTCGACCCGATCTTCACCCGCCCACGTCGAAACGAGGGTCCCCATGGCGACTGACCAACCCGTACCCAGCGAACGGTGGAAGGCCGAACCCGAGAAGCAGGACTTCCCGGCCGCGCGGTCGTACCTGTCACTACTCGTGTCGCGTAGCGACGCGCGTCGCTACGCCGCGCTGCTCGCCGCCGAGAAGAAGCTCTGGCACTACAAGGCGAAGGACCTGCTTCGTGCAAGCGGTCTCGCGCTACTGCCCGCGGACGACCACGAGCTCGAAAAGGACCTCGCCAAGGTCCGTGACAACGTGAAGCTCTCGCCCGTGCTGCTGGTGCGCGGCCAACCCCTCTGGATCGCCGACGGGTACCACCGGATCTGCGCGAGCTACCACATCGACGAGGACGCGCTCGTCGCCTGTCGGATCGTCGACCGGCTCCACTAGCACCGCCGTTCATCTCGCCCACCACGAGCGAGCGCCAGACGTCACACGCCGCACGGTTCCTCGCGCGATGACGCCGGTAACATCGTCGAGTCACCCACGAACCCCCACCACCCGGCCCGAGCCCGACCGCCACCGTGGCGTCGAAGTCTCGCTTGGCGCACCGCGTGAGGCCGCACTGGTCGAACCGCGACGTCGAGATCGTCATCGTCGCGCGAGCCTTCATGAGCGTCGGTCGGGCGCTCGCGGGGATCGTGACGCCGATCTATCTCGCCCTGGTGGGATTTGGACCGGTGGAGCTGTCGGCCTACATCTTGGTGGTTGCGGGCACCTCGGCCCTGCTGTCCACGGGAATCGGCACGTTCTCGGACCGCGTCGGGCGTCGGACCTTCCTCGTGGTCGTTCCCCTCTTCACCGGGGCGGCCGGGGTGGTCTTCGCCACCACCGGGTCGCACCCGCTGCTCTTCATCGCGGGCGCCCTCGGCAGTTTCGGGCGCGGGGCCGGAGCCGGTGCGGGGACCATCGGCCCGTATCAGCCGGCCGAGTCGGCCTACGTGACCGAACGGGTCGCGCCTAGCCATCGCAACGCCGTCTTCGGTCGTCTCGCCGTCGCCTCCTCGGTGGGGGCCGCGATCGGCGGTCCGCTGGCCCTGCTCGTCCCGTCGATCCACTCCCACGCGGGCACCCCGATCACCCTCTTTCGCGTGGCCTTCCTCGCGATCGCCGTCGTCTCGGTGCTGGCGGGCGTTGTGGCCCTCGCCCTTCACGAAGAGCGAGGCGCGCGCACCGGCACGCACCGACTCCGGCCGCGGTTCCCGCGCCGTTCGCGCTGGCTCCTCTACCGCCTCTGGGTCACCAACACGCTGAACGGCGCGGCGGTGGGCATGTTCGGGCCGTTTCTCACCTACTGGTTCTTTCGTCGCTACGGGGTCGGTCCGGGCGAGGTCGGCGTCCTGTACACCATCGTCAACGTAGCCACCATCGCCTCGAGCCTGTCGGCCGCGGCGTGGGCGCGACGCTGGGGACTCGTGAGAACCGTGAGCGTCGTGCGCGTCGTGCAGTCGCTCTTACTCGTGCCGATGGTGCTGTCGGCCAACTTCGAGATGGCGGGCGCGTGGTTCCTCGTGCGCATGCTGATCCAGCGCGTCGGCATGCCGCTACGTCAGTCCTACGTCGTCGGCCTGGCCGACCCGGACGAGCGCGCCTCGGTCGCCGCCCTGTCCAACCTGCCCAGTCAGGTCGCGACCGCGTTCAGCCCGCTGCTCACGGGTTACCTGTTCGCCGAGGCGGACCTCGTCGTGCCCTTCGAGATCGCAGCCGTCCTGCAACTGGCCAACGCGCTCACCTTCTGGGCGTTCTTCCGGCGTCATCCGCCCGACGAGGAGTTGGCCACGGATGCGGTGTCCGAATCCGGCGACGCGGTGCCCTAGCGAACGCAGATCCTCGCGCCGGCACCGACGGTTCCGGCAAATGGGAGTGTCAGCACCGAGTCGTAGCGCGAAACCATGGCGTCGCGAGCGACTCGTAACGCCTCCACTCCACGATGACTGGTCCGAGCGCACGGACCGTGGCGGTGCGCGAATCGCTACCTACTTCGCCGAGGGCGTCGCGTCATCCCCGGCGTCGGTCGCCCCACCGAGACTGGCGCGCAACAGATTGAGCCCGACGAGCAACATGACGACGACCCCCACCCCCACCGCGACCGAGATCAGGGTGTTGGAGAAGTCACGCTCGGTGAGCCGCCCGCCGATCGTGAGGTGCGCCGAGGCGCTCAGGATGTCTCGTACACCAGCGAGCACACCGATCTCGAGGAAGGGTCGAACCGGAAACGAGGTCGAGCGCAGACGCCCAAAGACCGTGTGGGCGATGTCGAGCAGGATGACCACCACCAGGATCCCATCGATCGCGTTGATCACAACGCCCGCGAACGATCCCTGGTGGCGCAGGAACTCGACGACCGTGCGCACGAGCACCACGCCGGACACGAGCAGCAGGCTCGCCACGATCGCGTATTCGATGACGACGATCGCCCAGCGCAGGCATCGGTCCGGCCACGTCTCTTCAATGTTGGCGTCGGGCAGGGTGCGCATCACAGCGACCCTAGCGGCC
>JAKAZI010000092.1 GCA_021809495.1 Actinomycetes bacterium
TCACGACTCGGTGATTACACTCGAGTCCTCACGAATCTCGAGCTGCACGAGTACATCGAAGGCTCCCCGACCCAGAGGAATCAGACATGGACTTGTTCGAAACGCTCGAATCCAACGTTCGGTACTACTGTCGCCGCTGGCCGGCCGTCTTCGCCAGCGCGCGCGGTGCGATCATCACCGCCGAGGACGGCACGCAGTACCTCGACTTCTTCGCCGGGGCCGGGGCCCTCTCCTACGGACACAACAACCCGGTGCTCGTTGACGTCGCCATCGAACATCTGCGCGCGGGTCGGCTCACGCACAGTCTGGACACCTTCACCGTCGAGAAGCGACAGTTTCTCGAGGCGATGCAGCGCTACGTACTGACCCCGCGCCAGCTGGACATGGTCGTCCAGACCGTCGGTCCGACCGGGGCCACCGCCGTCGAGGCCGCGCTCCAACTGGCCCAGAAGATCTCCGGGCGCCGCGCCGTGCTCGGCTTCGAAGGCAGCTACCACGGCATGACCTACCGGGCGTCGTCGATCTCGGCGTCGATGGCCGGCCGCGAGGTGAGTGCGCACCTGAAGGACTTCGTCGCGCTCCCCTTCGTCGAGCACGCCACCGACCACGACCTCGAGCTCCTCGAGCGGACCCTTCGAACGCCGGTGGACGGCGAGCCGATCGGCGCGGTGATCATCGAGCCGACCCAGGGCGAGGGCGGTGCGCGCGCCTTCGACCCGCGCTACCTGCGCGCCATTCGCACGTTCTGTGACGAGGCGGGGGTCGTCGTGATCGCCGACGAGGTCCAGGCCGGCGTCGGTCGCACCGGCCCGTTCTTCTCCTTCGAGGGGTCGGGACTCGACCCCGACATCGTGTGCGTCTCCAAGTCGATCAGCGGGCTGGGGCTGCCCATGGCGCTGAATCTCATCCGCCGCAACCTCGACACGTGGGGCGCCGGCGAGTTCTCGGGCACGTTCCGCGGTAACAACCTGGCCTTCGCGACGTCGGCGCGGATGCTCGAGACCTACTGGGCCGACTCCACCCTCGAGAAGCAGACCGAATTGAACGGCCGGACCGTTCGCAACGCCCTCGAGACCGTGGCGCTCGACGCCGGCGAAGGTCGCTTCGCCGTTCGCGGCAACGGGCTGCTGTGCGGGCTCGACGTCGGTGACACGCGCCTCGCCGCGGACATCGCCGCGGCGGCCTTCGAACGCCGGTTGATCGTCGAGACGTGCGGGGCTGGGGACACGACGGTGAAACTCCTCGTCCCGCTCACCATCGAAGAGGACCAACTGCTCGACGGTCTCGCCCGCCTCGCTGACGCCGTCACCGCGACGTGCTCGAATCGGTGAACCGATCGAAGGACTGGCGAGACCTCGTCGTCGCGTTGGACGACCATCACCTCGACACCCTGGCCCGTGCCGCGGCCGCGACCGTCGCGAGCCTGCGCTCGTCTCCTGACACCCCCCGATCGGCGATCTCGCCGAGCGCGCTGCGCGAGCTGATCCGCTCCCGGGCACTCTGCCCCGAAGACGGCGGCGACCTCGAAACGGTGATCGACGACTTCGCCGCGACCGTCTGGCGCCACGGCGTTGTCGTGAGCGACGCCGCCTGCGTCGCGCACCTGCACCCGCCGACCCTCGTCCCGGCCGTGGCGGCCGAGCTCGCCATCGCGGCCACCAATCAGTCCATGGACTCCTGGGACCAGGCGCCGGCCGCGACCGAGGTGGAGCTCTACCTCATGGATTGGCTCGCCGAGCTCATCGGCTTCGACCGCTCGGCTTCGGGCGTGATGACCTCGGGCGGTACCGCCTCGAACCTGCTCGGCGTCACCCTCGCCCGGTCCGCGGCCGCGGCTCGGTTGGGGGTGGACGTCTTGAAGTCGGGGCTACCCGGCGAGGCCCCGGGCTGGCGAATCCTCTGCTCGGATCAAGCGCACTTCTCGGTCCAGCGCGCCGCCGCCCAGCTCGGGCTCGGCCGCGACGCGGTGGTCGCCGTCGCGACGACGGCCTCGGGCGCGCTCGACGTCGCCGCCCTCGACGAGGAGATCGCGCGCCAGTCGCGCGCCGGCGCGCGGGTGATCGCGATCGTCGCCACCGCCGGCACGACCGACCTCGGCGCCATCGACCCCCTCGAGGCAGTGGCGGCCCGCGCCCGACACATCGACTGCTGGCTCCACGTCGACGCAGCGGTCGCCGGCGCCTTTCTCCTCTCGGACCGGCTCAAGACCAGGCTCGCGGGCATCGACCTCGCGGACTCGGTGACGATCGACTTCCACAAACTCTGGTGGCAGCCGTTTAACGCCAGCGCCCTCGTGGTGCGCGACGAGTCGAACTTCGACCTCTTGCGCGTGCGCTCGGACTACCTCGACCGCGGTGACGAACTCGAGGGGATGGTGAACCTCGTCGGACGCTCCCTCGACACGTCTCGTCGCTTCGACGCCGCCAAGGTCGTCGTGTCGCTACGAACCCTCGGCCGACGTGCGCTCGCCGAGATGCTTGAGCACCTCGTCGACCTCGCGGCCTTCGCCGGCGAGACGATCGACGCCGAGCCGGCCCTGTCGCTGCTCGCGCGCCCGGAGGCGACGACGTGCGTCTTTGACGCCCCCGGCGCCAGCGAGGACGACCTGCGCCAGATTCAACAGCGCCTGCTCGCGCGCGGCGAGATGGTGCTCGGCCGTACCCAGATCAAGGGCCGCGCGGCGCTCAAGTTCACGTTCATGAACCCGCTCGCCACCACCGAGGACGTCGAGCGTGTGGTGCGCGTGGTCGCAGCCGAGCTGCGCGCGCTGCGCGCGCTGCGCGCGGCGAGTTAGCGAACCGCGCGCTGCGCCGGGTCACTCCCGGGCGCCTCCCGGGGGGCGGAAGGTGGCGAAGGGGTCGGTCACCCGCAGGCGCTGCTCTTTGAATCGGTAGAGCGTGGCCGGCCGGCCGCCGGCTGAGGATGACGGTGCCACCATCGGGGTCGGTTCGATGATCGATCGACGCGACAGGACGCGCTGGAGGTTGGTCGGTGAGACCGGGTGGCCGAGGCAGGCCTCGTAGACCACTCGCAGGTGCGCGATGGTGAACGTCGCCGGCACGAGGGCGAAGGCCAGATTGGTGTAGGTCAGCTTCGCGCGCAGCCGGTCGATCCCCGAACGGATGATCGACGCGTGGTCGAAGGCCGTTGGCGGGAGCTGGTCGACGGCGAACCACCCGGTGTCCGCAGGAATCGTCGGGTTCACGTCGGTCGAGACGAGCGCGAGGTAGGCGGTGGCGATCACCCGGCGTCGCGGGTCGCGATCGACGTCGCTGCGCGTCTCGAGTTGTTCGAGAAACCCGATGTCCGTGAGGTCGACCTTGGTCGCGAGGTGCCGGCTGAGCGACGTGCCGAGCCGCTCGGCGCTGGTGAGTGACCCGCCGGGCAGCGACCACCGGGCCGCGAAGGGCTCGAGCGCGCGGCGCCACAACAGGACGTGCACCGAACCGTCTCGCACCTGGAACACCACCGCGAGCGCCTCGTGCTCGTAGCGACTCGCCGTCCCCGCGGCCGGGTCCGCTCGAGGGGTGGAATCTTGACGGGGCGACACGCTCCATAGTACCGTCAGGGGGTAGTTTTCGCCTCGTAGACGAAAACATCGGAGAGAGGTCCTCTCCCGGCGACGGACCGCGCAGATCTCCGCCACTGCGACAAGGGGATCGATGACGACGACCACTCTGTTCACCAGCGAACGCCAACGCGAGTCCTGGGTCGACGAGGTCCGCCGACTCGCGCGCGAGCGCGACGCGGTGATACTCGCGCACAACTACCAGCGCCCCGAGATCCAAGACGTGGCCGACCACGTCGGTGACTCACTCGCCCTCTCGCGGATCGCCGCGTCGAGCGCGGCCTCGACCATTGTCTTCGCGGGGGTCTACTTCATGGCCGAGACGGCGAAGATCCTGGCCCCCGACAAGACGGTCCTGATCCCCGACGCGCGGGCCGGCTGCTCGCTCGCCGACAGCGTCGACGCCGAGCAGGTGCGCGCGTGGAAGTCCCAGTACCCCGACGCAGTGGTCGTCGCCTACGTGAACACCTCCGCCGCCGTGAAGGCCGAGTCCGACCTGTGCTGCACCTCGGCCAACGCCGTCGAGATCGTCGCGGGGATCGCCCCGGAGCGACCCGTGCTCTTCCTGCCCGACCAGTTCCTCGGCGCCCACGTCCAGCGCTCGACCGGGCG
>JAKAZI010000019.1 GCA_021809495.1 Actinomycetes bacterium
GCCTTCGCCACGTTCTTCACGCTGCTGAGCGGCGCGCAGTCACGTCACGCGTTGCGGCTCTTCTCCTTCCTGCCCGACGGCGTCGTCCACTGGACCGGCGTCGCGGTGATGATCGCGGTCGTGCTCGTGGCGGTCGTGGGCGTTACGACCATGGTGCACGGGCTCGCCCGCCGCGAGGGTGTTCACGGCCGGGACCTCTTCGTCGGCGCCACCGCGTGGCGACGCGCCTGGCGCGGCGCCTGGAGCGCGGTCGCGGTCGAGTCACTCGGTCAAAAGCGCTTCCGCGAGGACTGCGCCGACGCGGACCCGACCGAGCACTGGTACCAGAAGCGCTGGATCGTGCACGCCACGGTGATGTGGGGCTTCATCGGACTGCTCGTCGCCACCATGGCCGACTACGGACTCTCGCTCACCGGCCTACGCGCCACCGGCACCCCCGAACCCGTGTGGTACCCCGTGCGGCTGCTCGGCACGCTCGCGGGCCTCGCGATGGTCGCGGGGGTCTCCACGATGATTCTCAGCCGGCTGCGTCACTCGAACCAGGCGAGCGCCGTCTCCCACCAGTCGGACTGGGTCTTTTTGACGCTGCTCTGGGTCGTCGGCGTGAGCGGACTCGCTACCGAGCTCGCGCTCTACCTGCCCGGCGCCCCGTCCTGGGGCTACTGGATGTTCGTCGCGCACGTCTCGCTCGCCATGGAGTTGCTCGTGCTGCTGCCCTTCATGAAGTTCGCCCACGTCATCTACCGACCGGTCGCCCTGTTCTTCCACGCGCTCGCGAGCGCCGCGAGCTAGCGCGGCGTCAGTTCAGGTCGCCCAGGTCGGCCAGGTCGCTGGAAGGGTCCCCGGCGGTCCGTAGGGCTGGACGAGGCCGGGTCGGGCGCCGAGGACCTCGAGGAGCGCATTGAAGTTGAGCCCGTAGGCGGTCGAGTTCTTGCCGTTGAACTGGAGGAAGCCCGCGGCGAATCCGGCCGGCCCGGAGTCGCGCGCCCACCCGGTCTCCAGACAGGTCTTCGCGTCGTGCAAGACGCCAACGACCGTCGCGGGGGTGACCCGCTCGCCGATCGTGACCGTCGGGGTGACGTTCTCGGCGACGTAGACGACGTGCCCGGCGGCCGGTCCCTCGCTCAACCGGTACGAGATGAACCCACCGCTCGGCCAGCTCGCGTCGTGGAGGTTGAGCACGGTCCCGTCACCCAGCGCGTAGATCGGACCCGCGCCGCAGTAGTCGACCCCCTGGTCGATCTCCTGAGGCACCAGCGAGGTGAGGGCGCGCAACGGGTTGTAGTACCCGCGAAGCGGCGCGAGGTTGACCGCCAGGTAGTACCCGCCGGCGCCGCGCGTGGCGAGACCGCTCACCGTCGCGCCGAACGGAAGGGCGCTCTTGGACGTGGTGGCCACGGGAAAGGCGTCGATCACACCGTTGGCGCGCGCGACGAGGTAGCCCGACGCGGTGGACGCGATCGCGACGGTGGGAACGCCGTCGTAGACGCCGCGCGCGAGCGTGGTCGGCGAGCCGAGGACTGGCGCGCCAAAGCCGTAGACGCCGCCGGTCGACGTGGCGATCCAGTACCCGCCGGAGGACGGGTCAACGGCGAGTGAGACCGCGACGACCGGCGCGGTCGTGCCGTAGTGGAGCCGCCCGGCGAGCGAGCCGTGATGCGCGGCGTGAAAGGCGTTCACCGCGCCATTCGCGCGCAGCACGTAGTAACCCGACCCGTCCGGGCTCGCGGCGATAGCGACGGCCGCCGGGTACTGGCCCCACCCGCCACTCGGGATGCGCGGTTCGCCTCGGAAGGGCGCGTGAAAGGCCCGCACGAAGCCGTTGGAACAGACGATCCAGTACCCGCCCGTCGCGGGGTCGAGCGCAATCCCCGTCGCCGTGACGCCGACGGGGAGCGTCCCGGGCGCGATGGACCCGTAGGCGGCGGCCCCGTAGGCGTCGACCGTCCCGTCGCGTCGCAGCACGTAGTAGCCCGACCCGTTCGCGGCAGCGGCGACTGCGACGACGGCGGGACTGGTCGGTAGCGGCGATCCGAGATAGGGAGGTCCCACCGCGATGACCGTCGCCGGCGCTAGCGTCGCGCCGATCGGCAGCGACCCGAGCGAGACCAGGCCGACCAGCGCCGCTACGACCCCACCGACAACGCGTCGACGGACGAACCCCCGGGGTCCCCGGACCACGGGGGCGCGGCGTTCGTCGGTGGCGCGGTGCACACTCCATCTTCCCACGGGGTCACGCGGCACCTGAGCGGTCGTCCACGCGTTGGGTCGACCACGGTCGCCGCTAGGTTGCAGCCAGGTGAACTTTCACCGTTGCGCCCGGGGACAGGGGGAACGACGTGTCGAGCGATGCGCTGTACAACCTCGAGACCACTCTGCAGACCAGTGGGGTCGGTCAGGCGACACCCATGGGTTGGGTCCTGTTCGACGCCGACCTCGTCGTGCGCGACTGCAACCACGCGGCCACGGCGCTGCTCGGGCTCGCGCGCGACGAAATCGTCGGCCACGCGCTCGAGTCACTTCCCTGGCTCGCCGAGGACGAACACGGGGTGCGCTTCAACGACGACGCCGACCCGATACGGGTGACCTGTCGCACCGGCCGGAACGTCTTTGGCACGACCCTCGGGCTCAGCGTGCGCGGCAAGGCCTTCCGGTGGCTCTCGGTCAACACCTACCCGGCGATGGTCGACGACGTCCAGGCCGGCGTGCTCGCCTCCTACTACGACATCACCGAGCTCATCCAGAACCGGCGAAACCTCGAGGTCGCACTGGCGGTCATCCGCATCGTCACGGTCGTCGAGTCAGAGGCCGAGTACTTCGAGGCGCTCTGTGAGACCCTGCACGTGAAGGGTCGCTACGCGATGGTGTTCATCACCGAGGGCGTTGGCACCGCGACGCGGATTCGAAACGCCTCAGGCCTGGTCGACGCCCTCGAACTCACGATGGCCGAGCTCGCGACGTCCTCGAAGACCGGCTCGAGTCTCACCGGGACCGCCGCGCGAACCGGCGTGGTCCAGATCGCGAACTCAACGGACCTGCCCATCATCCGCGAGTGGGCCAGTGAGATGGAGGCCCTCGGGCTGCGCTCGGCCATCGCCCTGCCCTTCGCCGCCCACGAGCGGCGCCTCGTGCTCAATATCTTCTCCAACCACGAGAACGAGTTCGACGACTGGACGGTCCAAGGGCTCAACGCGGTCTGCTACGAGATCGAGTTCGACCTCTCGCACGTGCGCTCGGTCCAGCGCCTCAACGAAGCGCTCACGGGAACGCTCGCGGCCCTGACCGAGATGAGCGAACTGCGCGATCCCTACACCGCCGGCCACCAGCGTCACGTCGCGGCACTCAGCGTCGCCATCGCCCTCGAGCTCGGCGAGCCCCGCTCCGTCGCCGAGATGATCGGCCGGGCGGCCGAGGTCCACGACATCGGCAAGATGTCGATACCCGCGGAGATCCTCACCCGACCCGGTCGACTCAACCCCCTCGAGTTCGAGTTGATGCGCAAGCACCCCGCGACCGGCGGCGACATCATGGTCCACAGCGGCCTGCCCTACCCGATCCCCGAGGTCGCCTACCAACACCACGAACGGCTCGACGGCTCGGGCTACCCCGACGGATTGCGCGGCGAGGAGATCTCCCGGCCCGCCCGCATCGTTGCGGTCGCCGACGTGGTCGAGGCGATGGCCCACCACCGGCCCTATCGTACGTCGCTCGGCATCGACGAGGCCCTGGCCGAGATCGCGCGGGGCGCGGGATCGATCTACGACGCCGACGTGGTCGCCGCCTGCCAACGGGTCTTCGAATCGGGCTTCCAGTTCGAACGCGCGAGGGCGTCGCGCTAACACCGAGCGGTGCTCTCGTCTAGGCCGTCGGCGTTCGCACCACGACCGTGATCCTGAGCAAACGGCTCGGCATCAGACACTGGGGATAGCACGAGGGGTTGCCCGTGGCGGTGATCGTGGCGAGTCCCGCGCGACGCGCCTGAAAGACCGTGACGCCCGCCGGCGTCAGCCCGCTCACCACGGCGAGCACCGCGGGATCACTCGTCTGGACGCCACTCCAGCGAAACACGCCGGTCGTCGCCAGATTCAGCGAAACCCGATCACCGACGTTCACGAGGTAACGCCGCCCGCTATCGACCGCGCTGAGCGCCACCGTGCGCACTCGCGCGAGCACGATCGTGGCCGACGCACCGAGACCCTGCAGCGAGACCGAGAACCGGTAGCGCCCGGCGGCGACGAGCCGGTCCGGTGTGCCGCTGCGCTGGTCCCAACTCAATCGTTCGAGCCACGTCGCGTTCCCACCGAGGGTTCGCTGCACGAGGAAGTCGGCGCACGGGCTCGCCACGCCGCCGACCCAGCACGAGCCCCAGACGGTGACCCCGGCGGCGTTGGTGAGCTGGTAGGTGGGCGACGTCGGCCCCGTCGCGTAGGTGCAGGCCGACGAGGAGCGGTTGTGCAGCGCGACGGTGATGCGCACCGGCGTGCCCGCCAGGTACCGCGCGTGGTCGGTCGTGACCGACAACGTCGCGACTGACGCGGTGCACGGCGGCGTACTCGCACCCGACGCGCTCGCGCGCCCGCCGGGGTACGACGTGGCGAGCGGTGACAGGTAGACGAGCGCCGCGATCAGTGCGGCACCAACGACTGTCCGACGGTTGAACACGCCCATCACGCCTCATTCTGGCGCTCGACGCCGCGCGTTGCACGCCATGGCGTCCACGGACCAGAACGGCGACCGCAGCCAACCGGGGCCGCGAGGACAACCGCCGAACTCCCGCCGTCCTGTGGGTTCTCGTGGACACTCGCGGGCCCGACGTAACAGCAGCGCACCCTTCCACTGGCGAAACCAGACGCCGCACGGAAATGCACCGGACATCGCGGCTGCATGGCGTTTCAGGTCCGCCCGTAGACGTCGGGGTGCAGGACTTCCATGAAGCGCCATGAGTTGCCGATCTCGGTGAAGCCGAATTGGGCATAGAGCGAGTGGGCGTCGGAGGTAAGCAGCAGTAGACGGCGGAGTCCTTGAAGGTCGGGGTGCTCCATCACCTCGTGCAGTAGCCACTTCGAGAGACCCTTGCCACGATGCGCCTCCACAATGAATACGTCTGCCACGAGTGCGAACGTCGCCTTGTCCGTGACGATCCGTGCGAAGCCGACTTGAGCCTCGCCGTGGTAGACGCCGAAGCACAGTGAGTTGTTGATCGAACGTTCGACGACGTCCCGTGGAATACCAGGGGACCAGTACGATTCCTCGGAAAGAAAGCGGAAGACCACCTCAACGTCCAGTCGGTCCTGATCCGTCGAGATCTCGTAGCCAACGACGCGCATCGGTAGTCCCATAGCGCCATTCTGACCCAACGACGTCAACAAGCGCTTCGCACTATCAGGGACCGGACACCTACCTCACAGGCTCTTCACAGGCAATTCTTCCGGTTCCATGAAGTTCGAAAATTAGCGTCGAACTAGTGCACGTTCGTGCCTGTCCCAGACGATCGACGAGTGAATGCGAGGAATCGACATGACTTTCAGCGTCAGCGTGTTACTCGCGGTGCTCGCCGTCGCCGCCTTCGCCGGACCGCTCATCGGTGAACTGCTCGGCGTGCCCGGCGCGGTGGTGGAACTCGTCACCGGTATCGGACTCGCGTTCGTCGTGCCGAAGGACCTCACGGCGAGCAACGGGGTCGCGGCGACACTCGGCGAGATGGGCTTTCTCATCTTGATGTTCCTCGTCGGATTGGAATTCGATTTTCGAACGATCTGGCGAACGGCGCGGGCCAACGTCCTGTTCGGCGCGGGACTCTTCGCGATCTCGCTCGTGGCGTCGAGCCTGTTGATCGGACACCTGGCCGGTGCGTCAACGCTGTGGGTGCTCGCGGGAGCCGCCACCTCCGTTGGTGTCACGGTACCCATCCTGCACGTGCACGGATGGATGGGCCAGCGATTCGCCAATGACGTCCTGATGGTCGGCGCCGGCGCCGAGATCGTCTACCTCGTGGTCTTGAACGCACTCAGCGTCGCCAGTCGCCACGATTCGCTCGCGACGACGGCACTGCTCGGCACGCGAACCGTTCTGCTCGTCGGCTTCACCATCGCGGCCCTCACCCTCCTCAGTCGTGCCCGGCGCCGCGTCCCGCGCCACTTCCACCGGTGGTTTCTGCGCAACGACCCCATCGAGGTCGGCCTGCGCGGGACGTTCGCCCTGCTCTTCCTAGTCGTCGCATTCGCCGGACTTGACCACATCCCGACGGTGCTCGGTGCCCTGCTCGCCGGGATCATCTTTCGCGCGGTCATGGGCAACGCCAAGACCATCGCGTCGCGTCTCACGAGTCTCGCCAATAGCTTCTTCATCCCCCTGTTCTTTCTCACCGTTGGGCTACAGACGCCGCTGCGATCGGACGTCGTGGGGCTCGTTCCGATCATCGCGGTGGTGCTCGTCGCCATCAGCGTGCCGCGGCTCGCGGTCGCGCCCTACCTGCGACACCGCGGCTACTCGTGGCGCCTCGCGTTCGCCGGCAGCACGTCATTGATGGCGCCACTCACGATCCTGATCGCGACGGCCGAGATCGGCCGCAGCGCCGGACTGCTCAGCTCACGAAACTACGGCGCACTCGTCGTGACGGCCGCACTGTCGGCCATCATCTTCCCGGTGATCACCAAACGACTCTTGCCCACTCGCGGCGAGGACGCCGCGCCCGCCCCGGCTTCCGAGGAGCGGGTCCCATCGAGCGAATGAACTTCGAGGTGTGACCTACGAACCCGCCGCTGGCGCCGAGCACCAGCGGCCGACGCGATTCCCGCGGGATCCACGGCGCCGCGTTGCTGGTACGACACGGAGCGCCGTGCGCTACGTATTCGACGACGATCCAGCCTGCGTGACGCGTTAGAAGCCGGCCGTTCCAATCGGCGTGCCGACGCCGGTCGGACCGTTGTAGGTAATCGAACTGCCGTTGTACTTGTACGTCACACTGTCCTGAGCGTTGCAGAGGTAGTTCGTGCAGCCAGATGAATTTGAGCCATAAATCACGTGATTGAGTTTGGCGCTGTCGAGATAGAGATTCTGGGCGTTCACCGAGGACGTATTGCCGGCCAGGGCGTAAATCGAAGCGACGAGCGGCGATGCGACGCTCGTCCCGCCGAAGACCATCCAGCCGGGTTCGTGGAAACTGTCGTAGACCGCGACGCCGGTGTTCGGGTCAGCGACCGCGGCGGTGTCCGCCACCGTTCGCCCATTGCACAGCGAGTTTGACGGCGGCTGCCACGCGGGAATCGGCTCGTAGGCCGAGCAACCCGAACCCGTTCCCGACCAGACGGTCTGAGTCCAAGTTGAACTCTGAGACCCCGTGAGTGTCGTTCCACCGACCGCCGTTACGTTGGGCGACGCGGCCGGGTACTCGACGCCATATCCACTGTCTCCCGCGCTCGCGGTGAACACAACACCCGGGTGGCTGTAGGAACCGTCGTAGCTGGTCTCACCCGAAAACTCGTTGGCTCCGTAACTGTTCGAGACCACGTTCGCAATCTGGCCCGCGTAGTAAGCGGCGGCAGAAAGGTCAGCAATACTCGCGGAGTTCGCCTCGACTAGCAAGATATTGCAATTCGGGCATATGGCCGAGACCATGTCGAGGTCGAGCGAAATTTCCTCGGACCACGAAGAACTGTTCTTCGGCAAAACGGTTGTGCCGGTCTGGGAAACCTGTTGGAACTGACCCGTCACAAATGGCGGGATATGCCAATGTGACCTATACATGTTCACATCCTGCAGGGCGTTCGGGTCGTTGTACGCATCGACGATCGCGACCGTCTGTCCTTTACCGTAATTTGCGGAATCCGAAGTCAGTCCGTAGGCCAATTGAAGGTCAGCGGGCTGATAGCCCGACGGCGTTCCACCACCACCTCCGCCTCCGCCACCGGGTCCCTTCCCGGACCCTTTCCCGTTGTTTCCAACGGGTACGTGTGTCCCATGCCAGTTGACTCCCGGATTGAGTAACTGAATGGCGTCGCAGTTGGCGACACCGCTCGCCGCAGCGGGGAGACAAACCGGCGCGTACGCACCGGCGCTCCCGGCGCCGGAGCCCGACGAGGCGATGCTCGGCACGATCGTGAATGACACGACCGCGAGCGTGGCCGCAACCCCCAAGAGCCTGTACGTTCGCATCACGCCTCCTCGCTGCAGCCATGACTTCTCGTCGTGGCCGACGATGCCGCCATTACATCGACGCACCCACGGGTAATCGTACGCCCTCGATCGATCTCGATTCCACGGTTTTCCCGTGGCTCGCACAGCGCGTGACCACTCGCTGAGAAACCCTTACCCATCAGCGGATCTGCGCCTCACCCAACCACGGCGACGACTCGGCTAGGTCAAACGCTCGTCGACTCGCTCACCACGCAGGCAAGGACTACGAATCCGGCGTCGTCCGACGAGCCACCTCGCGCATCCTCGGCGTACGGCTCGGGTGATGGCGGCTGGAACAGGGTCGAGCGGCGCGCAACGACGGTTACGCCACTGCGCTCGAGTAGCTGGGTGATCTCGTCCACGGTGGAAAAGACGGCGTCGCGGTAAAAGGGGTTGCCGTCACGGCCCATCGCCTGATAGCGCAACCCCCAGGGGCTGTCGCGCGGCACGAAGGCAACGATCAGTCGACCACCGGGGCGAAGCACCCGACGGGCCTCGCTCACGACCACTTCGGGGCGTTGCACGAAGCAGAGCGTGGCGATGAGTACGACCGCGTCGAAGGTGCCGTCGGGAAACGGCAGCTGTTCGCCCGTGCCTTGGGCGACGCGCACCCCACGACCGCGGGCGAAGGCGAGCGGCGCGAATGCGACGTCGACGCTGACCTCGATCTCGAGTGCGGTCGCGAATCGGCCCGTCCCGACCCCGACCTCGAGCCGCGGCTGACCGGTCCCGTCGAGCAGCGGTCGAAGGGCCGCCAACTCACAGTCGAAGAGCACGCGACCGGCCGGCGAGTCGTACCACGCGTCGTAGCGGTCGCTCAGTGTCTCAAAGGCCGAAGCCTCCTCGGGTGTTCGCTGGGTCACGCGAGCCCCTTTGAGCGCGAACCCGCCTCGCAGACGTACCGACCGGCGGCGCGTAGCGCTCCCACACCGTCGCCGGGTGGCGACGGGTGCGCCGGCCCGGTCTCCGCGGGTCGTGAGACACAGCCGACGTCACGCCGATCCATTCGCCACAGCAGCGACGCACGCAGGGCCAGCGCGACGCCAAAGAATCGGTCACGCGACACGGTGCAGTTGAAGCGCCACGCCCTTGATCACGAATGACGCGAGGAAGACCGGCAACACGCTCTTGCCGGTGCACCGGTAGGTGATGACCTGTCCCTCGGCGGCGTCAAAGGTGCGCCGCCGGCTCGACTTACGACGATGGCGAACCTGCAGGGTGTGGTGCCCCGCCTCGATCGCTACAGCGGTCGTGTGATTCATCGCCACGGTGCCCATGGCCCGGCCATCAACGATGATGTCATAGGTATCGCGCCTCACCTCGACGCCGATGGATTTGTGCGTCACTTTGAGCGTTGCGGTCATGATCGATTCCCACCTGCTCCTGGCCACCCGGCCCGGACATTGCCCCTGTCTGGACCGTACCGCATCGTCGATCCGAACACGAATGTGCGGCCGTTGACAATCGTCCCGTGTCGGGTTGACCGACGTGCCCGTGATGCACTCGCCTCACACGCACGTCTTGACGCGACCCGCGTGAGGTCAGTCGTTGGTGTCGCCCTACGCGCGAGCGCCTACCACTCGAACGTCGGCGGCGGCGCCTCGTGCGCGTCCTGCCAGGCAATGACGCGGTTACGAAGGACGCCGAGCTTCTCGATCTGCGCCTCGACGACGTCGCCGGGCTTGAGGTAGTTGGCGAAGGGGTCGTCGCTGCTCGCGGCGACGCCGGCGATCGTCCCCGTGGTCAGCAGGTCGCCGGCGCTGTAGGTCTGGGGCGAGTGATAGGCCACCAACTGCGGGATCGACACCGACATGTGGCTCGTGTTGGACTTCTGGCGGACCTGGCCGTTGACACGGAGTTCCATGTCCAGATTGTGGGGATCGCCGACCTCGTCGGCCGTGACGATGTACGGGCCGATCGGACAGAACGTGTCGATCGCCTTGGAGAAGGAGAAGACCCCGGACTCCATCTCTCGGCGCTGGATGTCGCGCGCGGTGATGTCGTTGAAGATGAGATACCCAGCGATGTGCTCGGCCGCCTGCTCGGCGTGGAAGAACTTGCCGGGCTTGCCGATGACGATCGCCATCTCCAGTTCGTAGTCCAGCTCGTTGGTCAGTTCCCCGGGGTACACGACCGAATCCTCGGGACCGACGATCGCGTCGACGTTCTGAAAGAAGACGATTCCCTTGTTCACGGGGTGGGACCAGTTCACCCGAACGAGGTCGTTGTGGTGCTCTACGAAGTTTCCCGCCGTGTGGAAGAACTTCTTGGGGACGATCGGCGCGCGCAAGCGGGCGTCGCTCAGACGCACGACCTCGCCGGTCTCTTGGACGCGGCCCTCCCGTTCGAAGTACCCGCGCATCGAATCACAGTCGAATTCAACGATGACGTCGTCTTCGAGGCGTCCGACCCGTCCGGGCCTCCCCGCATCAAACGTGACCAATTTCATACTTTCCCCTCTCTGTCCGATTGAGACCAATCAGTAAATGACCCCCGGGCCGCTTCGGGAACCGGGATTCGAAACGTGCGCAGCAACAACGCGAGGGCCTGGTAGTAGCCGACGAGGACGACGAGCTCGACCGCGGTCACCTGGCCGAGGGCATCCTCGAGCCGCGCGTACTGCTCGTCATCGAGGTCTCCGTGGGCCAGAATCGCGTCCACCGCACCCCATACCGCCGCCGCGCTCGCCGAAAGTTCCGTCGGGCGCTCACCGGCGCGAAGCGCCCCGAGCGTCGCCTCGTCGATTCCCGCGCCGCGCGCGACGCGTTCGTGCGCGAACCACTCGAACTGGCTTCGGTGGTGCGCGGCGATCTGAAGAATCGCCAGTTCGCGATCTCGGTCCGTCAGCGTCGTGGCGTAGCGGATCGCGGAGCCGAGCGACTGCAGGGTCCCGCCGACGGCCGGGCTCACCAGCATCGCGTTGAAGGGACCCTCGAGTCGGCCGTCGACCGTCGTGATCGGCGACGACGTCGTGTCGGCCGCTCGCGGGCCGCCGACGATCGCGTCGTAGACCACGCGCCGCTCGTCGTCCAGCTCGTCGCGCGTGGGCCAGGGCAGACGGCCGTGGGTGGGTTCGGTCACGACGGCTCCTTGGCGAACGTCGTCGTGAGTTCCCCGAGTCCCTCGATCTCGCTGACGAGCACGTCGTCAACGCCCAGGTAGCGCGGCGGTTCGCGCCGATTTCCAACGCCGGCTGGGGTGCCCGTGAAGATGAGGTCACCCGGCAGCAACGTCACGACCGAAGACAGACGAGCCACGAGTTCCGCGACGTTCCAGATCAGCAGCGAGGTCCGCGAGTCCTGCATCACCTCGCCGTTCACGCGACACGAAATGTGAAGGTCATCGCGGTTGGCGACCGACTCGGTGGGGACGAGAAACGGTCCGGTCGGACCGAAGTTCGTGAATGACTTGCCGAGGCTCCACTGGGGCGAGCGTCCCTCGAGCTGCACGTCGCGCGCGGAGATGTCTTGGCCGACCATGAGACCGGCCACCTTGTCCCACGCCGCTGACTCAGAGACGCGCTGGCACCGTTCGCCGATGACCGCGACGAGCTCGACCTCCCAGTCGAGGCGCGGGCTCACGATCGGAACGGTCGCGACCGGACCGGCGAGACAACTCGGAAACTTCGTGAAGACCTGCGGCAGTCCGCTCGTGTCGTAGCCCGCCTCCTCGGCGTGCTCTCGGTAGTTCAACCCGATGCCGAATACCTGGCGCGGCGAGGGCACCGGTGGACCGAGGCGCGCGACGTCGAGTGGCGCCCCGTCCGGGTCCACCGACGCCGACCACGCGAGGAAGGCGGCCCAGTCATCGAGTACCGCGGCGCACGACGGACCGAAGCGCCCCGCGCTCGCCCGGGCGACGTCGGCACTGCCGCTCGCGCCGAAGTTCAGCACGGCGCGTCCGTCGAGGTTCGCGAGTGAGGGAGTCATGCGCCGATCATCGAGTAGCCGCCGTCGCACATGATGAAGTTGCCCGTCATGTGCGATGCGTCATCCGTCGCCAGCCACAGCGCCGCCCCCGCCAACTCCTGGGGCTCGGGGACCCGTCCCATGGGGGTCTGTGAGATCACCCGCTCGCGGCGTCCGTTCAACCAGTCCGAGCGGGTCAGGGTCGACTCGGTCGACATGAAGCCCGGACCGAAGGCGTTCACCCGCACCACGGGGGCGAACGCCGCCGCGTAGGACTTGGTCAGACCGATGATGCCGTACTTACCCGCGGCGTACTGCGGGGCCCGGGGACTGCCACGAACGACGACGGTGGACGCGATGTTCACGATGTTGCCGCCCCCGACCTCGAGCATGCGCGTTCCGTGCTCGTGGATCATGAACATCGTGCCCTTGATGTCAACGGCGAGCACCCGGTCGACGACCGCCTCGTCGATGTCGCGCCACGACATCTGATCCGTCGCGATGTCGCCCACGTTGTTGACGAGCACGTCGAGGGTCCCCGCGGCGCTCCAGGCCTCGTCGGCCATTCGGCGGATGTCGGCGGTGCTGCGCAGGTCGCCCTGGATGACGACCGCCTCGCGACCGAACGAACGAACCGCCTGGGCGGTCTCCTCGGCTCCGGCGGCCGAGCGGTTGTAGTGGACGACCACGTTGGCGCCCTCGGCCGCGGCCCGTTTGGCGAGCGTGGAGCCGAACCCCGTCCCGGCCCCCGTGACCATCACCCACCGACCGGCGAATCGCGGGAATATCGCCGCGACGCGTTCGCCGGTTGCGTTCATCTCTTCGTTTGCCATTACACCAACGTCCTTCCACCATCGACATACACGATCTGCCCGGTCACGAAGCCCGCGAGGGACGAAGCCAGGAACAACACCGGGCCCGCCACTTCCGCGGGGGTACCCAGCCGCCCGAAGGGCACGAGCGCCTCGAGCGCGGCGCGGTGCCCGTCGGCATCGAGGTACTCGCGCGTCAGATTCGACTCGACGTAGCCCGGCGCGACGGCGTTCACGGTCACGCCAGCCGGCGCCCACTCGCGCGCCATGACGCGAACCAGCTGGTTCAGCCCACCCTTGGACGCGGCGTAGGGGCCGTGGTTGGCGTGTCCGAGCAGTCCGGCGACCGAGGAGATGAAGATCACGCGACCGCCCCCGTTCTGCACCAGGGACGCGCCCGCCGCCTGACCGAGAAAGAACGCGCTACCGAGGTTGATCGAGAGGATGCGCTCCCAGTCGTCCTCGTCGAAGTCGAGAACGGGACGGCGATCGTTGACGCCGACGGCGTGCAGACAGACGTCGAGTCCGCCGAGCGCGTCACGGGCGCGCTCGACCGCGCTGCGACAGTCGTCGCGCCGGCGCAGGTCGAGGGCGCAACCCCCGACCGTGACGTCCGCGCTCGACGCCAACTCGTCACAGAACGCCTCGACGCGCTGCGCGTCCTGATCGACGACGAAGACGTGCGCACCCGCGGCGGCGAAGGCGCTGGCGCAAGCTCCCCCGAGCCCGCCCGCTCCGGCCACGAGCACCCGTCGGCCGCGCAGTCCAAGTTGATCCGCCGAGTCAACCACGAGTTACCGATCCCCTATTTCGTATCGTGAAAGTCACTTTTAGTTTAGTCGTTGACGCGCCCACCGCGTAGCCGCGCGTCATGCGCTCGCACTCTCACCCGCGACCGACCGACCGGCTTGCAGGACTAGCTCGAGCACCTGCGCCTCGAGTTCGACGAACCGCTTGAGCTGACGGGTCGAACCCTGACTGCGCGGCCGAGGCAGGTCGATCTCGACTTCGGCGAGGATGCGCGAGGGGCGCGCCGAGAGCACCAGCACGCGGTCGGAGAGGTAGACGGCCTCGCCCACGTCGTGGGTGACGAGTAGTGACGCGAACGATGACCGTTCCCACAGGTCCCCGACGACGTCCTCGAGCAGACCGCGCGTCAGGGCGTCCACGGAGGCGAACGGTTCGTCGAGCATCAGCACCTTCGGATCGGACACGAGCGCGCGCGCGAGGGCCGCGCGCTGTTGCATGCCACCCGACAACTCCCAGGGGTAGCGCGATTCGAATCCCGACAGGGCCACCGATTCCAGCGCGGCTCGCACGTGGGCCGCGCGTTCAGCCGGCGCCAGTCGTCGCGCGCCCATCGCCACGTTCTTGAATATCGAGAGCCACGGAAAGAGGCTCTTGTTGTACTCCTGAAAGACCACGGAGATACCGTTCTGCACGTCGGTGAGGGGACGTCCCTGGAAGAGGACCTCCCCCGTGGTCGGCCGGCGCAGGCCCGCGGCGGTACGCAGCAGCGTCGTCTTGCCCGCCCCCGAGGGCCCGACGATGCTGACGAACTCTCGCGGCGCGAGCGTCAGCGATACGTCCGATGACACCTCGTTGATCGATCCGTCGCGGCCGGTGAGCGTGACGCCCACGTGACGGAACTCCAGGACCGGGTCAACCATGGCCACCTCCAACGATGCCGCGCTGCCACACGAGCAGGCGACGCTCAACGAACAAGAACACGGAGTCGGCGATCCAGCCCAACAGGCACAGGACGAGCACGCCCGCGTAACTGTTCGTGATCTGGAAGGACTGCTGGGCACTGGAGATGAAGTAACCGATGCCCGAACTGCCGCCGAGGATCTCGGCGACGACGAGTACCGCCAGTGACACGCTGATCGCGACGCGAAGCCCGGCGAAGATCTTCGGACTCACCGCGGGCAGGATCACCTTGGCGAGCAACGCCGGTCCGCGCAGCCCGAGGCACCGCGCCGTATCGACGAGGGTTGGCTCGAGGGCGGCGGTCGCGTTCGAGGTATTGATGAGCACGGGCCAGATCGCGGCCGAGGCGATGATCACCACGACCATGGTCCCGCCGAGTCCGAAGAGCACCAGCGCGACCGGGATCAGGAGGGGCGTTGGCAGCGAACGAGCGAAGTCAAAGACCGCCGTGGTCCACTCGCGCACGGCGCGGTAGTAGCCCGTGAACAGCCCGATCACAATGCCGATGACGGCGCTCACCACGAAGCCTATGACCAGACGAATCATTGACGGCACGAGATTGCCCGTGACGAAGGAACTGGTGAGCAGGTGCCACAGCGCGATCGCCGTCGAGGTGAAGGTCGGGATCAGCGGACTGTGGTCGACCACGGCGATGACCTGCCACACGAGCATCGCGACGCCTAGGCCAACCCAGCCGAGCGCCCAGAAGCCGATGCGCTGGAGTCGTGCGGCGCGGCGCGACCCGGCGATCACGCCGAGCCCTCTCGACGATTGGCCCACGGCAGCAGCCGACGGAAGAGGGCGGCGAAACCGGTGTTGAGGACCCACCCGAGGATGCCACCGACGACGATCCCGGCGTACATGTTCGCAACCACGTTGGCCTGCTGGGCCGCGAGGACGTAAGAGCCAATCCCGCCCGTTCCGCCGACGAGCTCGACCGCCACGGTCACCGACAGCGCCAAGCTCACGGCGACTTGAAAGCCACTCGCGATCAAGGGCGCGGCGGCCGGAAGTACCACCTTGCGCACCAGCGCCGTGCGCCGCAAACCAAGTGTCGTCGCCGTCTCCAAGAGGAGATTCTCGACCTGGTCGACGCCGTAGCGCGTGTTGATGAAGATCGGCCAGAACGAGGTGAAGGCCACGAGGCCGGCGGTCATCTTCAGCCCGAGTCCGGCGATCAATATAGCGATGGGAATCAGGGCCAGCGAGGGAAGCGGTCGCATCATGCGCACGAGCGTCTCGGTGAACGCGTCGGCGATACGCGATCGTCCGACAAGTGTGCCGACGAGCACACCGGCCACGGTCGCGATGAAGAGCCCGACCGCCCACGCTTCGAGGGTCTGACCCGCCGCCGAACTGAGTGCGCCAGCGTGCTCGACGATGGCCGCGGCGGTCGCGTTAACGCTCGCGAGCGCGGTGGAGGACACGAGATTCGTGACGCTCGCCACTTCCCAGAGGCCAACGGCCACGGCAACGCCACCAATCATGCGAAGGTAACGCCTCGCGCGCAGACCACGCGGCGCGCGGTGACGAATCGCCGCAACGGGGGTCACGAGCTCGGCCCTTCCCCCGGGTACCGTAGCAGTGCTGAACTCAGCACGAGTGGCGACAGCGCGCGCATACTCCACTTTGCCTCACCCCCCATCCCCAGTTCTGGTCTTTCTCACGACACCCCCAGCATCATCAACGAGTCATGGTTGTGCGCGCCGACGGGCGGGCGCCGAAGCGACACCCGCCCGTCGGCGGCCCTACCTCAACGTCGAGGTCCCGACCACACCAACGACGACACGGGAATGGACTTCGAGATCCATCCGAGGTGGAGCATCAGGTTCTCTTGGAACTGGATGCTCTTCTTTTGAACGGTCGAACCCCAGATCGGCAACTTCAGCGTGGCGACCACGGCCGAGGGAATCTGGGTGTAGGTGAGGATGATCGATCGAACTTCCGCCGGGTGGGCCTGAGCGTAGGACAGCGACTTGTTGATCGCGGTGACAAAGCGCTCGACCAACTTCGGCTGAGCCTTGATGAAATTCGTGTTAGCGAAGTAGGCGGCCACGGTCGCCGACGGCTCCATGCCTTCGAACAACGGACTCAATAACACCCCACCGTGCGCCTCGATCGCCGAGACGAATGGCTCCACCTCGGTAACGGCGTCCACGGCGCCAGAGGCGAGCGCGGCCGGCATGTCCGGGAAGCCGAGGACCACGACCTTGACCGAGCTCGGCGCGACACCGTTGGCCATCAGGACCGCGTCAAGGGCCAGTTGATTCTCACCGTTGAGAGCATTGGAGGCGATCGTCTTACCGGCCAATTGCGATATTGACGTGATGCCGCTCTTGGCACCGACGAGGATGCCGGACCACGCGTTGGTCGCCGAACTCGCGGCCTGATCGCCGTTCGCGACGAACTGGACGGGCAGGTTCTGCGATTTGGCCAGGATGATGTTCGCCATCGCGCCGAAGCCGAACTCCAGTGAGCCACCGACCACCGCACTCGCCACCGCGGCGCCGCCTTGGAGTTGGTGGGTCACGATTTTCAGATGCTGAGCCGCGAAGAAGCCCTTCTTGATGCCGAGATACAGCGGCGCGACGTCGGCGATGGGCAGCACCCCAACCGACACGGTGCGCGTCACGGGCTTCGTGTGCGCCGATGCCGGTGTGGCACCACCGCTGAGTGTCAAGCCGACGAGACCGAGCGCCGCTGCAGCGAACAGACGGATGAAACGATGCATGAGCGCCATTGCGCCCCCCCTTTACTTGTTTCAGTTTCATGATATGAAACTGACTTTTATAAATCACTGACCGTAACACGACCGCTTCGGGTTGTCAAGGACGGGCCGGGTTGAGCGATTCGCGCCCGTCGCGACCACGAGCGGATGGCCAGTTGGCGTCACGCGAGGCATGCGGCACCGTCGCGAGAAGTCGCTGCGCCGAACTCTGCGGTGCTGGGTCAGCCGCCGAAACGCCGTGAAATTGCGAGGCACGTGCGAAGAACCGGGTCACGAAATGTGGCGATGATGCTGTCGCGGTCGTACCGGGTGGCGGGCACCGCGATATTGAGCGCCGCAATCACACCACCGCCCAACTCGCGTATCGGCGCCGCGAACGAGCTGAGCCCGGGCACCGCCTCCTCTTCTTGAACGACGTACCCGTCGGCGCGCGCCACCGCGAGCTGGCGGCGCAGGGCCGGGAGCGATCGCACCGCGTTCGGCCCCCATTCGGCTGCGAACGATTTCTTCGTTATCTGCGTATCGAGAACTGTCGGCGCCAAATACGCGAGGAGGACCTTGCCCATGGAGCTGTACACGGCGGGCACGCACGATCCCGGATGAATATTCGCCGCGAGCGACGTCGGCTTACCCTGGGCCCGAGCCAGGACACGAACCTGATCACCCGCGAGCACGCCGAGGTTCACCGACTCGCCCGTCTCATCGGCGAGTTGGTACAAGAGCGGTTCGGCCACCTGCACCAGTTCGAGTCCCTGCAGCGCCGCGAAGCCGAGCGCCACGGCACCCATACCCGGCTGAACGGAGCCGTCGGCGGTGCGCTGCAGGTAGCCCTCTTCCTCCAGCGTCGCCACGAGACGAAACACCGTGGGCATCGGATAGCCCACCTCGTCGACGATGTCCTTCACGTGCATGCGCGGGCGGCCGCTCGAAAAGAGAGACAGGATGCGAAGCCCCTTCGCCAACGCTTCAATCCGATAGTTCGGCGCGGTCCGCTGTGTCTCACGTCCAGGCACAGTCCTCACCTTCCTCTACCTCGTTTGACTGATGACAACGTTTCGGTCTTCACGGCGCACTTGATGAACTGGGCACCCGACAGGCTTGCGACGACCAGTCAGTTCGTACAACCAACTTTCACAGGGCGAATATACACGTGATGTGTCCGTACGTCTCGCCCGTTTAGATACCGAACGCACCACGCGCACGTTTCTTCGCTACTCAACGGAGAAGTGCGAGGCGCTTCGGGGCGTGGAACTCGAGCGCGTCTAGCTGCGCAATGCCGAAGAGCCGATAGTTGCCTCGACCCACACGTCCCTTGATGAACTACGCACGGCGGGGCCGTCTCGGTAGGGATCGACACCCAACACCAACGAGACGCCTCGACGCACCGGATCCCTCGCCAGACAAATCCGGCTCAATCGTTCGCAGTCCGAGAACTCAACCGCGACCCTCGTTCATCAACTCGCCACTTGAACGCCGATGTCACGGCTATCCACGTGTCGACTCGGCACAGGGATCCCAGGGACGTCTGCGAACGACGGCTCCCGGAGTGATCGGTCGTTCCGGCACGGCTGGAGCGCGGTGGACGTCTGGTGATGGAAATGCGCGTCACAACGACGGCAACGGAGACTCTCGACTCGTTGCGGGCGCCGTGCCGCCGGTCTTACCGGACCGGGCCGTGGGCCCGGTCCGGTAAGTACCCGTGCACCGGCGCGAAAGGCGCCGCGTCCGGTCCTATGACGCCGTGACGACGAACGCGTCGGTTGACGTATTCACGTCGAGCGCGTCCGAACACGTCGGATAGGTGCCAGTGATGCTTGCAATGCTCGTGGTGCCGAAGGTGGATCCGCTTCCGCACGACGGCATCTGCACCACGCCAGAGGCCGACGTGAAACCGGTCCATGACACGACGCTCCAACCATTCGTTCCGGGGGCGGCATTGATCAAGCCGGCTGGTACCTGGACCGTCACGGTGCAGTTCGGGTACCCCGTTACGGCCTGTGTCTCGGTACCACCCGGCCAGCTCTGCAGACCCGCCAGAGCTCCAGCAGGACTACCGGTGGTCTGGAAGGTCAGCTGGCTGTTCGACGGGCACGTCGGCGTCGGCGTGGTCGGCGTGGCGCAGATGATGTCGCCAGTCGAATTGAAACCAGTGACGACCTCGCCAGATGAACACGTCTGTCCGGCGGCCACGTTGGTTCCCGCCGGTCCGGTTGCCCCTTGCAATCCCGTGGCCCCCGCTGGCCCCGCTGGTCCCTATGGCCCTGTGGCCCCTTGCGACCCTGTGGCTCCTTGCGGCCCCGCTGGTCCTTGCGGTCCCGTGGCCCCTTGCGGCCCCGTGGCGTTCCAACTAATGGGCGTCATCCCATTTGGACAGGTGGAGTGGGTCGTTGTCAGCACCTTCAATTGACCGCCGGGTGAGTAGCAGCCGTTGATGGTGTTCCCGTCTCCCGAGAACGGAAGGCTCACGACCCCTGAGGCGGCCGCGATTCCGGTGCCGGCAACGATCGTGAGCAGAACAACGATCGCGGTGAGCATGCGTCTTCCACGCGCTGTGTATGTGCTGATGCGTAGCATTTTTTGTCTCTTTTCTCAGCTAAGTGTAAATGACTTGACTCCGTATAACCGAGCGTCATAATCGCGTTTATTACTCTTTTTAAGCGATGTAGTGCTGGGCCAATGTTGAGGGTATGTGTCATAACACTTGGGAACAAGAAGATTCTTTTCAGTTAAATTCCACTTCCACGATGTCATCAGTATGACCCTCTAGTCAGCACTAAGTTATATTTTAAGTTGATTATTGTGATTGGTCCTGTAATCCTACGTTTACTAAATTATGTAACAATTTTTGATCATATTTTTATGAATATTCACGTTATTCACACTTTTACATCAACATATTATGAAAGTATTGGGTGCTTCTCAGAAGTCGCAGGTTCGGAGGTTTCCACTGGTATTTCTCAGGAAGCACCAGTGGGCGGGCTGTCAGCGAGAAGTCTTGCGCGATAATCAG
>JAKAZI010000093.1 GCA_021809495.1 Actinomycetes bacterium
TTTGACGCGCGGTACAACCGCGTGAGGTCGGCGTCGAGAGCCGACATCACCTGGAGGGTTCGTGTGGCGACCGCGATGTGCGTGCCACCCTGAAGATATTTCGACAGGAACGGATCGCCGTAGTCAAGGCCAATGAAGTGGACGTTGGGGCCGGCGGCTGCCTTCAACGCCGTGAGAACCGGGGTGAGATCACGCGTCACGTTCGCGAGGCCCGCGGCGACGCACGCCTCGTCGACGACGGCTGTGTTGAGACACGGTCGAACGTCGTTAAAGCCCAGGTCGATGGTCACGAGACCAACGTCGGTCTTATGAAGCTGGAGGAATTGCTCGGCGGCGAGGAGTTGGCGCTGGGGCAGGGTGTAGCAGTGGTCGCCGCTCAGCAGCATCGATTCCACCGTTTCACCGGGGCAACCGACTTGGCGCAGTTGAAGGTCGACGCCTTTGGCTGACAGGTAGTTGACCACGTCGTTGGCGTAACCGGTGTTGGTCCGGTGACCGTTATGTTTCGGTATTCCGGTGGGTTGGAAACCCAGAGACGCCGACGCTCCGACGTCGAGGTAGAACCCCGACGTCACCGTGGCGCTTGATCCAGCAAAGGGGTGCAGGAGCAGATAGGCGCCCAGTACGGCGGCAACGATGGCGACAATCGTGAGCCGTCGGACAAGCTGAAAGAACACGCGCAAGACCCCGAGGTAGATAAACGGTGAGTCCATTCTGACACACCGAGGCTCAGAGACGGCGTCGCCCGAGCTATTCGAAGCACCCCACCACATCGTGTCGGTGAACGTAGATCGTCGCACGGTAGGTGTTCCACGCAGCGATGATGGATCGTTGTTGTCGCGTGACGTGGCCGCCAGAGCCCGCGAACGACGGCCCGACTTTCGCGCTCGATACGCGATGAAGCGATGAGTAAGTACGATTGCGGGCAATCAGGTGGAGGTGTCGTACGCGACGAGAGAACAGTGCTCGACCAGCGCCCGGGCGGGTCGGGGCTGGGGGGAACGGACGAACGTGGTCGCTACCGCGTGTTCCGGTGCGTTACGTCGCCGTCTTGCTCGGCTCGCTCGCCGCGTGGCAACTCGTCGCCCTGAGCCACGTCTTTCCGAGTTTCGCATTCCCGTCGCCGGCGAGTACCTACGACGCGTTCCTTCAGACACTGCACCACGGCTACCAGGGTTCGACGCTGCTCGACGATCTCTCGGTGAGTCTGGAACGGGTGTCAATCGCGTACGTTGGGGCAGTCGTGATCGGCGTGGTGCTCGGTTTTTCGATGACCCAGAGTCGTGCGGTGTTCACGGTGGTCGACCCTTTTCTGCAGTTTCTGCGCCCAATACCTCCACTGGCGTACATTCCACTCTTCGTCGTGTGGTTCGGGATCGGCGAGATGCCCAAGGTTCTGTTGATCCTGGTCTCAACGGTGCCGGTCATCGTGATCAACACGATGAACGGTGTCCGTTCGACGCCGAACTATCGAATCGAGCTGGCTCGTAATCTCGGGGCCAATCGACGTCAGATTCTTACGCGGGTCATCTTCCCGTCGTCGCTTCCGGACATCTTTACGGGCATGAAGGTAGCGATCGGGGTGGCGTGGAGCACCTTGGTCGCGGCGGAACTCATCGCCGCGAGTCGAGGGCTCGGCTGGTTGATCGAACAGGCTGGCACGGAACTCCAGACCGGAATCGTCGTAACCGGGATCATCCTCATCGGCATCATGGGCTACTTGATGGACGTGGCGATTCGCGTGCTCGAAAAACTGGTGATCCCGTGGCGAGACTTCGTCTAGTGAACGGTCGCGATCATCTCGTGGTTGTTCATGTGAGTTCTCTGTGAGTTCGTGTCTTGACCATCGGCACCTGCAAAAATGCGACAGAGTCTTGGTTGAAAGAGAAAATAGCTTCGAGAGCATGATGCGCTCGTTGGTGAGGGGGAGCGATGCACGTGATTCGCCGAATGACCAGAGTGGTGTCGACGGTGGCGATGGTGGCCGGAATCGCCACCCCGATGGCGGTCGAAGCAGTTCGCGCAACGCCCAGTGCGGCGTCGGTGAACGCCGGTTCGATCGCGATTGGTTACGAGAACAACGGCGCCGATCCGTCCATCATCTCGGTTGCCAACAAGTACTTCCAACGTGAGATGGGACATGACGTGCGACTGAAGTTGTTCACGTCGGGTCCGGCGGCGCTGACGTCGCTCGCCTCGGGTCAACTACCCTTCATGTGCGGCCTGGGCATGCCCCCGGTCATCGCCGCAATCGCCCAGGGCGTGCCGCTGCAGGTGGTGTTCAACCAGGAGCGATACACGAAGGACGCGGGGCTCGTCGTCAAGACTTCGAGCGGTATCAAGTCGGTGGCGGGTCTGGCGGGCAAGAGTGTCGGGCTGGTGATCGGTTCGCAGTCGTCGTTCGAACTCGCCACCTACGCCCGTAAGGCGGGGCTGAACCTCTCGTCAGTGAGACTGGTGAACCTGACACCACCTGAACTCCAGAGTGCCTGGGCGACCGGTCGAATTGAGGCCGCGGTGGTCTGGGACCCGGTCTATGACTTCCTCGTCACCCACGGTGGCCGGGTACTCATGGACGACTCGAAACTCCCGGTCACCGCGACGTCGTTCAACATCTGCGTGGCGAACAAGTCATTCGCGTCCAAGCACCCGGCGGTCGCCAGGGCCTTCGTGAAGGCGTTGGGCGACGGCGTGAGCTACCTGCAGAACCATCGGACCGCCGCACTGGGGGTCATGGCCAAGGCCGCGGGTATCTCGGTTGCCACCGCCAAAGTCGAGATCGCTGGTTACCAGATTTATTCGGTATCCGATCAGGCGACCGCCGCGGTCCTAGGAACCTCGTCGGCGACGAGTGCCACGTCCGGCACGGCTCAATCGCTCCTCAACAACTGGCGGGCCCTGTATCGCGCAGGAACGATTACGACCAGGACACCAAAGTCGGCGGGGCCGTTCGTGAACCCGAATTACGCGAAGTAAGCGTGCTCGGTTGATCCTGCGCGTTGATCAAGTGTCGAAGACCTTCGACGGCGACGACGCGAGACGTTCGACGCACCAGGTCTTCGACGGGTTCTCGCTCGACATCGCCGACGGCGAATTCGTTGCGGTGCTCGGCCCGTCGGGCTGCGGCAAGACGACCCTGCTTCGCATGATCGCGGGTTTCGCGCGACCCGATGCGGGTCGGGTCATCTTTGACGGGAACGACGTCACGGGACCGGCGAGCGACCGCGTCGTGGTCTTCCAGCAGCCCGGGCTGTTCCCGTGGCTCGACGTGCGTCACAACGTAGCCTTCGGTTTGCAGTTGCGCCGACGCCGGATTGATTGGGAGCCGGTCGACGAGATCCTGTCCACCGTCGGGTTAAGCGAGTTCGCCGGGCACGCGCCCTATGAACTATCGGGGGGAATGCAACAACGGGTCGCCCTGGCGCGCTCGCTCGTCATGCGACCAAAGATGTTGCTGATGGACGAGCCGTTCGCGGCGCTTGACGCGCACCTGCGACACGCGATGCAGGTGTTCCTACGCGAACTCTGGTCAGACATTCGAACGACCGTGTTGTTCATCACCCACGACGTTGAGGAGGCGATCGTGTTAGCCGAACGCGTAGTCGTGCTCGGATCGAATCCCGGCCGAATCCTCGGCGAGCTCGACGCGCGCGACGTGCACCCGAGCAGCGCCGACCTCTTGGACAACGCCACCTACCGCCAGTTGCGTCACCGTGCCGTCGAACTCCTCGGTGAGGCTCCGTAGCGAAAGTGCCTGCGCGCCCGTTGGGCGCGGGGCCCGACGTGACTGGCCAACGAGACGCTGGGTGACGACGGTGACCGAGCGTGCTGCGGGGTGTTCGCACTGCGTGCCCCAAACCCCGTCGCTCTGAGGAAGGAGTGCGGGTGGGCTCGGCGCGGTCGCCTTGACGTCGATCAAGACCCTCGCGAATCGCCCGACGCCGAGGAAGGACGGTCTGGTTCACGCATCGTGCGAGTGGTCCGTCGCGTCGTTCGGTACCGGGTGTATCGGAGACTCGGTCAAGCAGGTCGATGACGCGTTGTCGCTCGCTCGAGTCATCCGTGGAGGTGGCCGTCGTGATGTGCACCCCTGCGTGAAGCGTCCGCACTTCGCCAGTCAGATGGTCGTGGAG
>JAKAZI010000094.1 GCA_021809495.1 Actinomycetes bacterium
AGCCATGCGACGAGGAAGGCCGCCCCAGCGACGATTGCGGCGGCGACGTCGACGGCGAAGTCCAGACCCGCGAGGAACGACTGTCGCGCCGCGAAGGCCAGTTGGGCGCCCACCGCTCCCCCGGCCCGCTGGGCGACGGCGAGCGCACCACCGAGGGAGGACCGAATCGCCGCTACGACGGGCGCCGGAGCACCGTGACCGATGACCAGTAGGTCTACGCGACTCTGATAGCGAGCGTTGAGCAGACTGCCGATGACGGCCACGCCGAGGGCGCTGCCGATCTGTAACGCGGTGGAGTTGGTCGCCGAGCCGATACCCGCGAGATGGTTGGGAACCGATCCCATGACCGCGTCCGTGCAGGGAGCGATCGCCAGACCCGACCCGATGCCGAGCAAGAAGAAGGCTGGCAGTGCATCGGTGTAGGTGGTGTGTATCGTAACGGCGGACAACAACTGCAGCCCGAGCGCGATGAGGACCATGCCGGCCACGACGACGACCTTGGAGCCCGCCCAGCGAGCGAGTGTCGTAGACACCGACGCCACCACGATCAGGACCAGCGCGATGGGCGTGATGCGTAGACCGGTCTGAAATGGACTGTAACCGAGGGAGAATTGGAGGTACTGCGTCAGCAGAAACATCGTTCCCGATAGCGCGAACAACGTGAGGGCGAGGCCCCCCATCGCAACCGAGAAACGTCGCTTACGAAAGAAGGCCAGCTCGACGAGCGGGTGCTCGGACCGCGACTCCCACCAAAGCAGCACGGCGACCACGAGAGCCGCCCCGAAAATCGCGGCGAGGATCGCCGGTGACGTCCAGCCCCTCGACGGTGCTTCAATGATCCCCCAGAGTAACGAGGACACCCCGATCAGGGACAGTACGGCACCGAGAACGTCGGGGGGCGCCGCCGCCGCGTTCTTTGAGTCAGGCACCGCCACCACTGCCGTCACGCCGGTGACGATCGCGATCGGAACATTGATCAAGAACACCGATCCCCACCAGTAGTGCGCGAGGAGCCAACCGCCGATGAGCGGTCCCAGAGCGAGACCGAGTCCATTGGTCCCCGACCACAGGCCGATCGCGCGCGCCCGATCGTGCGGCTCGTCAAAGACGTTGGTGAGGATAGAGAGCGTCGAAGGCATGACCGCCGCTCCGCCGACACCCATGAACGCACGAGCGGCGATGAGTGAACCAGTGGTCGACGAGAATGCCGACAGGGCCGAACCGACGGCGAAGATCAACAACCCGATTAGAAACACCCGTTTGCGACCCCAGTGGTCCCCGAGCGAGCCAGCGATCAACAGCAGTCCCGCGAGCACGATGATGTAGGCGTCGACCACCCACTGCAGTTGCGTGGACGTGGCGTGAAGGTCGCGCACGATGCTCGGTAGGGCCACGTTGAGAATCGTCCCGTCGAGGTTGATGATCAACACGCTCAGACTCAAGACGGCCAAGGTCACGCCTCGCGAAGCAGAAGGAGCCCGACCCCTCCGCTGGCGCGACAACCACCCCGTGTGCGACACGCGCAACCTCCCCCGTCGCCCGGAGGCTAGCCACCTCGTCACGTCGCACCCAGGGACCAAAGTCACCAGTCGCGACCAAAGCGCCGTAAGTTGATGTCGTGATCCGTCCGCCGCGTCGCCCCCCGACGACCGTCGTCGCAGCGGTGCGTTGATGTCCAGTACGCTCGCGGTTGGTTTCGCACTCGCCACCGCACTAGCCAACGCGCTGGCGCTCGCAACGCAACACGCGGCGAGTGTGAGCGGCGACCAATCGCACCGCGGCTGGGCACTCTTCGTCTATCTGGTTCATCACCCGCTCTGGCTTCTTGGTTGGATCGGCATGGGCGCGTCCCTCGTCTTCCAGGCCGTCGCCCTGCACTTCGGCCCGTTGTCGCTCGTCCAACCCCTGCTCGTGAGTGAACTCGTTCTCGCACTCGTGGTGCGACGCCTGTGGTTGCACCAGTCCCTGCGACGAGCGGCGTGGATTTCGGCGGGCGTGACCACCGTGGCCCTCGCCGCCTTCCTCGTCGCGGTCAATCCACGGGTCAGTGCACTGCAACCGACGCTCAGCGATTGGACGTGGCCGAGCGTCGTGGTGGCGTTGCTCGTGGTACTCGCCGTTGTGACCGCGCGTCGCGGCTCACCCGTGCGTCGCGCCGGCGCCTACGCCGGCGCGACCGCGCTGCTGTGGGCGCTCGAGGCCACGTTCATCAAAGCAGCCGCCGACGTGCTGGCGGCCGGCGGGATCTCGGCGGTCTTCACGTCCTGGCCCCTGTACGCCCTCGTTAGCTGCGGCATCGTCGGACTGCTGAGCGAACAAGCGGCGTTACACGTTGGACCGCTCAAGATCTCCCAACCGATCATCGTGATCGTTGATCCACTCGCATCGATCGTGCTCGGCGTGGTGCTCTATCACGAACGGCTGGTGACCTCGTCCGCCACGATCACGCTCGCCGCGGGCGCGTTCGTCATCGTCGCGGTCGGCGTCGTCTCGATGACCCGATCCGTTCCCGACACCGCCAACGCCCTGCACCGGCGCTGAACGCAATTCCTCGACACGGCGGTCACGGCGTTCGATTCACCACCAACAATGTAGAAAACATCGAGATTGTTAGCCCATTTCGTCGCGCGAAATAGTTGAGAATCTGTGCACACGCGCACGAGCCGTGTCGCGTATGGGGGTTCGGAACTTTTGGACCGACACCGTGTCGCTCGACGCACGTCTCGAGAACGCACCACCGAGTGCCCGATCGGTGTACGTCCCCGAACATGGCATCATCGAAGCGACCATCGCACGACCGCCCGAGTCACGCCATCACTGAACGAGGTACATCGGTGTCAAAGAATCGCCCGTCGCACTACGCCAAGGGTGGGCCGGCCACACGGCCCACCACGACGTCCGCGAAGTCACGAACGTCGACCGCGCGCAAGCCTCGCCGGACCCAGCGCCAACGACGCCAGCGTCGGACGACTATCTACAGTGTCGGCGCCGCCCTGGTCCTCGTGGCGACCATCACGCTCGCGTTCGTCGGACACTCCTCGTCCAACGGCTATAGGACCACCTCGAACAACTGGTCACTGCCAACCTTGGGTGGAGGCCCGAAGGTCACCCTCGCGTCGCTGAAGGGCCACCCAACCGTCGTCAACTTCTTCGCGTCGTGGTGTCAGGTGTGCGCCTCGGAACTACCCGTGTTCGCCCACGATGCGGTCGCGTTGCGCGGGAAGGTGAACGTGGTCGAAGTGAACGCCCTGGAGACCGGTAACGGCCAATCGTTCGCAAACCAGTACAACCTCTTCAAGGACACCACGGCCGTGCTCAGCGACGTCGGCGGTTCCCAGGGCGACGGGCTCTACCAAAGCCTCGGCGGCAGCACGTCGCTACCCATGACCGCGTTCTACAACGCGAACGGCCAGCTGATCACAACCCACATCGGAGGCTACGACGCCAGCTCGCTGGCCGCGCAGTTAAAGACGCTCTACGGCGTGTCGGCCCCCCTGTAATCAATGAGCGTCACCGGGGTCAGTCTCGTCGCGGCCTTCGCCGGCGGCGTCGCCTCCTTCGCCTCGCCCTGCGTGCTGCCACTCGTACCGGCCTACCTCGCGATCGTCGGCGGGCTCGACGTGGCGCTGCCCGCCGACGCAACCGGCTCCACCGTGGTCGCCACACGCCGACGCCTCGGAAGACTCACGCGCGACACCGTGCTCTTCATCGTCGGATTCGGCACCGTCTTTGTCGTCCTCGGTCTCTCGGCGAGCGCGATCGGCCGGGCCGTCATCCATCAACAGGGGCTCTTGACGAGACTCGCCGGAGTCCTCATTGAGGCCATGGCACTCTTCCTCGCTGGCACGGTCGTGCTGCGCACACCCTCGTTGTACCGAGAGTGGCGTCCCCACCCCCAGCTCGCGCGCCTGGGTCCCTTCGCCGCTCCCGTGGCCGGGGCGGCATTCGCCTTCGGGTGGACCCCGTGCGTCGGTCCGATCCTCGCCTCCGTGCTGGCCCTCTCCGCCCAGCAGGGGCACACCGGATCCGCCGCGATCTTGCTGTCGGTCTACTCGCTCGGCTTGGGTGCGCCCTTTCTCGCCGTGGCCGTCTTCTTCGATCGCT
>JAKAZI010000095.1 GCA_021809495.1 Actinomycetes bacterium
AACGCCAGCGCCTACTCGAGAACGCCCCGTTTCTCGTACGGCCGCTGCCCTTTCTCATCCCACTCTTCGGATCCAATGGCGTCGCCTCCAAGGCCCTCGTCAAGGGTTACGCCACCGCACTGCGCTTCTACGACTGGGCTGGCGGCTGGCGGATCGGACATCGCTACCGCAAGGTTGATCGTAACGAGGCGATTGGGTATCTCCCGACGCTTCGCGCCGATCGATTGGTGGCGGGATTCCTCTACTACGACGCGCGCGGCGACGACGCACGCGTCGCGCTGGCAGCGACCCGTACCGCGGCGCTCGACTACGGGGCCGATGTCGCGAACTACGTCCGAGCCGTCGCCATGGAACACGATGACAACGGTCGCGTGCGCACCGTCATCGCCCGCGACGAACTAACCGGAGAGAGCATCTCGATCGCGACGCGCAGTGTCGTTAACGCGACCGGTGTCTGGGCCGATCAGGTGATCGCAATGGCCAACGGCACGCCATCGGCCGTGATCACCCCGGCCAAGGGCGTGCACATCTCGGTGCCCAGCGAGCGATTGCCCGCCAGCGTCGCGGCGGTGTTCGCCGTGGCCAACGATCGACGCAGCATCTTCGTCGTGCCCTTCGAGGATGCGCCGTACACCTTCGTTGGCACGACCGATACCGCCTACAACGGTGAGCTCGATGACCCCAGGTGCACTCCCGAAGACGTCACGTATCTGCTTGATGCCGTCAATGCCTCCACGGACTCTGCGCTCACCGTCGAGGACGTCACCGGTGTGTGGGCGGGCCTGCGACCCTTGCTCGCCCCTCCGGCCGGTAAGACGCTGAAGCAACGAACCGCGGACCTCTCGCGACGCCACCGCGTCATCGATGCCGGCGACGCGGTCATCCACGTCACTGGTGGCAAGTGGACGACCTACCGTCAGATGGCCGAGGACGCGGTCGACGTGGTCGGTCGATACGTCGGGCGATCTCGAGTACGAACGAAACATCTCCGTTTTCACGGAACCGGTCCGTGGCGCCCGACGACGGAACTCGAACGGCACTTGTACCAGCGCTACGGTCAGGACGCCCTCGTGATACTCGCGATGATCGGCGATGACCCGACCCTCGCCGAGGCTCCCATCACCCGCCAGCCGTACGTACTCGGTGAATTTCGCTACAGCGTCCAGCACGAAATGGCCCAGTCACTTGTTGACCTGCTCACACGACGTACCCGCGCCCATCTTCACGACGCTCGCGCCACGCTGGCCGCAGCGCCGCAGATTGCCCAGGCGGTCGCTGCGGACTTCGGCTGGAACGAGGACGAGACCCGTGCCCAAGTCGCCGCGTACGCCGATCTCGTGGCGCACGAACTCACCGCGGCTGGGCTCGCCGAGCGGCCAACGACGTGACGCGCCCGACTGCCCCCGACGCCTACCCACCCGGAGTCATCGACTCCGCGCCTGAACCCGTCGATGAAATGGTGCTTCGCGCCTTCGCCGAAGTCGGAGTGCCGTGCAGCGTCGATCCCCGTGAGCGAGCCGAGCACGGGCGCGACTGGTGGCCCTTGTCCCTCGCGTCGACCAACCACGGCGTGGTACCGCACTGGCCCGGCGTCGTGGTTTCCCCACGTTCGACCGCTGAAGTTCGAGACGCGGTGCGCGTCGCCACGAGACACGGACTTCCGATTACCGCTCAGGGCGGCCGATCGGGAGTCCTCGGAGGCGGCGTCGCGCCCACGGGCGGCGTCGCGCTCGATCTCACGGGGCTGGACCGGATAATCAGTCTCGACCCAATCTCAGGGACCGTAACACTCGAGGCTGGAGTCTTCGGACCCGACCTCGAGCGCGCCCTGAACGCTGCGGGCTTTACGGTCGGCCACTTTCCCCAATCCTTCGACCTCGCGACCGTGGGGGGATGGCTGGCCTGTCGCGGAGCGGGCCAGTATTCGAATCGCTACGGCAAGATTGAGGACATCGTGCGCGGACTCACCGTCGTGCTCGCCTCAGGCGACGTCGTGACCCTGGGGGGCCGGGGCCCACGACAGGCGGTCGGCCCCGACCTCGTCCAACTCTTCGTCGGCTCGGAAGGCTCATTCGGGGTCATCACCGAAGCGACCCTCGTAATGAGACCACTGCCAGCACACCAACGGCGACGAGCCCTACGGGTTGCGGACTTCGAAACCGGTATGGACCTGTGTCGGAGGATCCTGCAGCGCGACGCCCATCCCGCCGTCCTGCGCCTGTACGACGAGACGGAATCAAAGCGGAATTTCGACGTTGACGGCTGCGTGCTCATCGTGTTGGACGAGGGTGAACCGCTCATGGTGGACGCCGTCATGGCCGTCGTCGCTGACGCCGCGCGGGCGGCGGCGCCCCTCGATGATGACGTGGTTGCGAACTGGCTCGAACACCGCAATGACGTCAGCGCACTCGCCAAGCTCTGGGCGTCGGGCGTCGTCGTCGACACCATCGAGGTATCGGGCCCGTGGTCGGTCCTGGGGGTCCTGCGCTCCGCGGCGCTCGAAGCCCTGCGGTCGATCGAGTCGACCCTCGTCGCGTCGGTCCACCAGTCTCACGCCTACCTCGACGGTGCGTGCCTGTACTTCACCTTCGCCGGGAATCCGCCCGGGGACCCCGAGGGCTACTACCGCGCCGCCTGGGACGCCGCCACGAACGCCGTGCTCGACCACGGCGGCACCCTGAGTCATCATCACGGTGTCGGACGTAATCGTTCACGGTTCGTCCCTCGAGCCCTGGGCGATGGTTTCGACGTGTTACGGGCCCTCAAGGGAGTCCTCGATCCGACGGACGCGATGAACCCCGGCGTCCTCGGCCTCGGCGGTGAAGCGTGGTGAGGGCCCTCGCCATCGACGTTGGTAGCTCCTCCGTGCGAACGGCGTTGGTCTCCGAATCCGGCGAGGTGTCACACGTTCATCAACGGCGACTGACGATCACGTCGCCTCAACCCGGTGAGGTCGAACTCGACGCGATCGAGATCGGTCGGGCGGTGCTCGAACTGGCCGAACGCACACTCCTCGATGGCGGAGCCTGCGTCGCGGTGGGCATTACGAACCAACGAGCCACAACCCTGGTCTTCGATCCGCTCACTGGCGCGCCACTGGGTCCGACGCTCGGCTGGCAGGACCTTCGCACGGTGTTCGACTGCCTCGTCTTGCAGTCCGAGGGACTCCGGCTCGCGCCCAACCAGTCCGCCACCAAGGCGAAGTGGCTCGTAGCCAACGCCGCCCGAGATGCTGAGTCGATGCGCTTCGCGACGCTCGAGACCTGGATCGCGTGGTTGCTCACCAAGGGGGCGAGTCACGTGACTGACCGTTCCAACGCCGCCATCACCGGTTTGGTGTCAGTTGGCGTCGACCACTGGGACGCTCGGATCTTGGATCTGTTGGGATTGGATCCGGCGATGATGCCGCGCATTGTTGACACAATCGCCGAGCAGGGTCCCGCGAGTGCGCTGCGCGGCGCACCCCCCATCACCGCCCTCGTGGGCGACCAATCAGCGTCGATGTTCGGCCAATCCATCGTTCACTCGGGGGCCAAGATCACCTTCGGCACTGGCGCGATGTTGAACATGGTTCGCGGCACGACGGGTCCCACCACGATGACTCCCTACGACTCCGGGTGCTTCCCGATCGTGGCGCGCAGTCAACACGGCGTCGTGACGTGGGGGCTCGAGGGGATTGTCCTGTCGGCCGGCTCGGCGCTCGACTGGGCGCGCGACGAGGTGGGTCTCCTCGACGACGTCGCGTCAAGCGAGTCAATCGCCCGATCGATTCCGAGCGCTGAGGGAGTCTGGTTCGTGCCAGCCCTCTCCGGGCTCGGCACCCCGTACTGGGACTTCGGCGCGCGCGGCGGTTTCTTTGGCCTCACCCGCGGAAGCTCTCGAGCCCATCTGATCCGAGCGATTCTCGAAGGTATCGCGCACCGTGGCGCCGACCTCGTCGACGCGGCCGAAATTGAGACCCGGTCGACCATTTCGGAGATCCGCGTCGACGGGGGGATGTCCGCGAACGCTTTCCTGGTCCAGCACCTGGCCGACGTCACTGGCCGGCCGGTCGCCGTATCGTCCGAACGCGAGGCAACCACCCGCGGCGCGGGCCTCATGGC
>JAKAZI010000096.1 GCA_021809495.1 Actinomycetes bacterium
AGTCTGCCGATCGCGATCGGACTACTGGTGATGATGTACCCGGTTCTCGCCAAGGTCCGCTACGGCGAGATGGGACTCGTCGCCGCCGATCGACGTCTGCTCGTCTCGTCGCTGATCTTGAACTGGTTGGTCGGTCCACTCGTCATGTTCGCGCTGGCCTGGATCTTCCTGGGTGACCTGCCCGCCTATCGCACGGGTTTGATCCTGATCGGTCTGGCGCGTTGTATCGCGATGGTTCTCATCTGGAACGACCTCGCCTGTGGTGACGCGACGGCGGCGGCCGTGCTGGTTGCCGTGAACTCCGTCTTCCAGATCATCGCCTACGCCGGTCTCGGCTATTTCTACCTCGAGGTGCTGCCGCACTGGCTGGGCCTTTCGGGTGCGACCGTCGACGTGTCGATGTGGATGATCGCGCGAAGTGTCCTCATCTTTCTCGGTGTCCCGCTCGTGGCGGGTTACGCCACGCGTCGGATCGGCGAGCGCACCCGGGGTCGCACGTGGTACGAAGGGACGTTCCTGCCCCGGATCGGGCCGCTCGCCCTCTACGGTCTGCTCTTTACCGTGGTGGTGCTCTTCGCGTTCCAGGGCAATACGATCACCCACCGGCCCTTCGACGTCGTTCGAATCGCGGCACCGTTGCTCGTCTACTTCGTGATCATGTGGAGCGGGTCCTTCGCGCTGGGCGTAGCGCTACGACTGCCATACGCGCGAACCGCCACGCTCGCCTTCACCGCCGCGGGTAATAACTTTGAACTCGCGATCGCGGTGGCTATCGGCACCTTTGGGGTGAGTTCGGGCCAAGCGATGGCGGGCGTGGTCGGACCGCTCATCGAGGTCCCCGCGTTGATCGCCCTGGTGTACCTGGCCCAGTGGGCGAGACGTCGGTTCTACGCGAACGAGGAGACCATCTGATGTCCGAGACACCCCCCGACGCGATGACGTCCCCGAACCCCGTGGTGCTCTACGCGTGCGTGCACAACGCGGGCCGGTCAGTCGCGGCCAAACGTCTGACCGAGTGGTACGCGAAAGGATCGGTCACGGTGCTGTCGGCCGGATCAGAGCCCGGGCGGGCCGTGAACCCAATGGTCGCGGCGGTCCTCGCCGACCGCGGGATCGGCACCGGCGCCGAGACGCCGACCCTCTTGACCAGTGAACTCGTGGCCGACGCCGACGTCGTGGTGACGATGGGCTGTGGCGAGACCTGCCCGGTGTTCCCCGGGCGGCGCTACCTCGACTGGGAAGTCGATGATCCGGCGGACCAGTCACGCGAGGTCGTCGAGCGGATCGTTGACGACATCGACGCGCGGGTTCGGAACCTGCTCGCGGGCCTCGGCGTCATCGCTCCTGAGCGGAGCGATTGACCCTCGAGACAGGGGCGAATCAACGCCGAGGTCCGCCGGTGGCGAGACAGCAGTGCTTGTACTTGCGGCCGCTGCCGCAGGGGCACGGGTCGTTGCGGCCCGCGAGCTGAAACGAACGCGCCCGTCGGGCGTCGTCGGCGGCGAGCTCGCCCATGATGCTCGAGGGTCGCGCGCCGGCGAGCACGAGTTCGCCCATGCGCACGAGGTTTTCGCGCGCGTGACCGAAGAAGCGTCGATAGCCCTCGCAGAGGTAGTTGAGTCCGGGCTCGGTGTCCTCGGTGACGATGAATCGGTCCTTCGGGCAGCCGCCGCGACAGAACTGCAGGACGGGACAGCGTTGACACGTAGTCGGCAGCGCGTCGCGCTTAGCCCGGCCGAAGGCCACCTGGGCCGGCGAGCCCACGAGGTCGATCAGCTCGTCGGTGCGAACCGACCCGAGACGGTGGTCGGCGTCGACGAAGTGGTCACAGGCGTACACGCTGCCGTCGTGTTCGACCGCGAGAACGGTGCCACAGGTCTCCGCGGACACGCACAGGCTGCCGTGTCCGTGGGAGGTGACGAACAGACCCTCGAGGAATCCCTGGACGACGAGACGGTTGATATCGTGGCGGACCCACTCGTCAAAGATCGCGATGAGAAAGTCCCCGAAGGCGGCCGGGTCGACGGATTGGGGGGTGACCGCCCCGTCGGAGTCTCGGGCGACGACCGGGATGAATTGGATCCACGAGGCGCCGGTGTCGCGCAGGTACCGGTAGACCTCGAGGGGTTTGGCGGCCGTCGCGGCGTTCACGGTGCACAGGATGTCGGGTTCGACGCCACGCGCGCGCAGTCGCGCGAGTGCCTCGAGCACCCGGTGGTGGGTCGCTCGCCCGCGCCGGTCGTGTCGCAGCGCGTCGTGGGTCACGGGACCTCCGTCGAGGCTGAGTCCAACCGCGATGTGGTGCGTCGCGATGAAGTCGGCCCAGTTGTCGTCGAGCAGCGTGCCGTTGGTCTGGAAACTGTTAAGCCAGGTCCAGCCCGTGGGCGCGAGTTCCGCCTGGATCGCGAAGGCTCGTTCGTAGAACGCACGACCGGCGAGCAGTGGTTCGCCACCGTGCCAGACCACGTGCACCGGTGGCGCACTCGATCCGGCGATCGCGCTCGTGAGATAGGCCCGCAGGACATCGTCGGACATCCGGTAACGCTCGTCGTGATCGAAGAGCTCGGTCTTGTCGAGGTAGTAGCAGTACTCGCAGTCGAGATTGCAGATGGGGCCGACGGGCTTGACGATCGTGACCGCGGTCGTCGCTCGGGCGTCCTCCGGCGGGGCTGGCTCCATGGGGGTAGTTTCGCACGGCCGGCGCGTGGCGCGGACGCTCGCGCTGGGCCGGGTAGGGTCGGTGGCGACGACGAAGGAGGGTCCGCACCATGCCCGACAACCACGGACATCCCCGACCGCATATCTCCCACGCGACTCACGTTGAGTCGTGGCTGCTGGACATGGACGGGGTTCTGGTGCGAGAGGAGCACCCGATCGACGGTGCGACGGACTTCCTCCAGCGACTTCGCGACCGCGGGACGCCGTTCTTGGTGTTGACGAATAACTCGATGTACACCCGCCGCGACCTCAGCGCCCGGCTGCGATGGAACGGCCTGGACGTGCCCGAGGACCATATCTGGACCTCGGCCCTGGCGACGGCCGTGTTCCTCGACGCCCAGCGCCCCCGGGGCACCGCGTTCGTGATCGGTGAAGTCGGCCTGACGACGGCGCTGCACGACATCGGCTACACCCAGTCCGAGAACGAGCCGGACTACGTCGTCGTGGGCGAGACCCGCAGTTACAGCTTCGACCGCATTACGCGCGCGGTGCGTCTGGTCGGCGAAGGCGCCCGCTTCATCGCGACCAACCCGGACCCCACGGGTCCGAGCCTCGAGGGACCCCTGCCGGCGACCGGCGCGGTGACGGCGCTGATCAGCAAGGCGACCGGACGTCAGCCGTACTTCGTCGGCAAGCCGAACCCGTTGATGATCCGCTCGGCACTGCGCGAGCTCAACGCGCACTCCGAGACGACCGCGATGGTGGGCGACCGGATGGATACCGACGTGGTAGCCGGCCTCGAGGCCGGTCTGCACACGGTGCTCGTGCTGTCGGGCGTGTCCAGTGCCGAGTCCGCCAATCAGTACCCCTACAAGCCGTCACGAGTCGTCGGCTCCGTCGCGGAGTTGGCCGCCGAGCTCGCGTCGAGTTAACCGGGGGTGACGACCCCCGTCTGGTACGCGAGCACCACCAGTTGGGTACGGTCGCGCGCATCGAATTTCGCGAGAATGCGACTGACGTGGGACTTGACGGTCGCCACGCTCATGTGAAGCTCCTCGGCGATCTCGGCGTTGGACGACCCGTGGGCGATCGCGATCAAGACGTCGTGTTCTCGGCTCGTTAGTCGGTCGACGAGCGACGTCGGAGCACGTACGGCGGGTCGACTGGCGAATTCTGCGATGAGCCGGCGGGTCACGCTCGGCGCGAGGAGGGCGTCGCCGGCCGCAATCACGCGGATAGCGTTGAGCAGCTCCTCGGGCGGTGTGTCTTTCAGGAGGAAGCCGCTCTCACCGACGCGCAGCGCCTC
>JAKAZI010000097.1 GCA_021809495.1 Actinomycetes bacterium
GTAGCGGCGCTCCAGGTCTCGTGAATCGGGCAGACCGCGTCCCACTGGCAGGGGTCGTCGCCGAGCACGCAGGTGTCGGGCTCGAGGGGCCCCTCACCGGCTTCGACGATCTCGAGCAGCGTGATCTCGGCCGGCGGACGGGTCAGGCGGTAACCGCCGTTGGCGCCGAAGAAGGATGTGGCGATCCCCGCCTGGACGAGGTCACCGAGGATCTGGGAGACGAACGTGCGCGGCACGCCCATCTCGAGTGACACCTGACGCAGCTTCGTCGGGGCCGGCGCGTCGAAGCCACTCGCGAGACAGAGCGCCGAACGCACCACGTAGTCGCCCCGCTTGGAGAGCTTCAGCTTCATTGGGCAAGGCTACCGGGGCACCTGACGTGGGGCACGAGACCACACGATTGGCTGAGAAGGGGTTCAGCGAGGGCTGATCGGGCCGTTCGCGCGTTCACGCGGGCCGAGCACGTCGGCCAGGACTCGCTCGAGGTCGGCCCGCAGCGCGAGGTCGGCGCGATTGGCCCGCAGCGTCGCACGAACGGCGACCACGAATGCCACCGCTATCGCCGCGATCGCGAGCATCGAGACGACGATGCCCGCCGCCGCCACGAAACCGATCACCGAACCCATCTCTCTATCGTCAATCACGACGCCGGCGATTGAAACCCGGATTCCACGCCCGCGGTGCGCCAATTCCACGGGCGCGTGCGTGGATCTACGGGGCTGGCGATGGCGGCGCAACGACGCGACGTCCAACTATTGTCGGTCAATGAGCGAGATTCTCGACGCGGTGCGCGGGGGTGCTGACGGCCCGACCCTGGCCTCGACGCCGCTACCTACAATGACGCGGGCCGTCTTCGTGCGCCGCGACGAGCAGGAGATGTTCGACGGCGTCGCCTCGCGCGACAAGGATCCGCGCGCGAGCCTGCACGTGGACGACGTGCCGATGCCCGAGTACGCGCCCGACGAGGTGGTCCTCGTGGTGATGGCGTCGTCGATCAACTTCAACACGGTCTGGACGAGCATCTTCGAGCCGCTGTCGACCTTCGGCTTCCTCGACCGGCTCGGCAAGGAGTCGTACTGGGGGGCCCGTCACGCCCTCGACTACCACGTCATCGGCTCGGACGCGTCCGGCGTGATCGTGCGCGTGGGCTCGGCCGTGCGCAACTGGAAGGTCGGCGACGAGGTGACGGTGCACTGCAACTACGTCGACGACCAGGACCCCACGAGCCACGACGACTCGATGCGCGGGGCCAACCAGCGCATCTGGGGCTTCGAGACGAACTTCGGCGGGCTCGCCGACCTGTCGATCGTCAAGGCCAATCAACTCATGCCCAAGCCCACCCACCTCACGTGGGAGGAGGCCGCGGTCAACGCGCTCACCAACTCCACCGCGTATCGCATGCTGGTCTCGCGCAACGGCGCCCCGGTGACCCAGGGCGACAAGGTGTTGATCTGGGGGGCGTCGGGGGGCATCGGGTCCTTCGCGGTCCAGCACGTGCTCAACTCGGGCGCCACGCCGATCGGCGTGGTCTCGAGCGCGGCCAAGGCGGCGACGCTGCGCGAACTGGGCTGTCAGTACGTGATCAACCGCGCCGAGAAGGACTACCGCTTCTGGAAGGACGAGCACACCCAGGACGAGTCCGAGTGGCGCCGCCTCGGCAAGGACATCCGTGCGCTCGTGGGCGAGGACCCCGACATCGTCTTCGAACACCCGGGCCGCTCCACGATGGGCGCGAGCGTCTTCGTCGCCAAGCGCGGCGGGACCATCGTGACCTGCGCGGCCACGACGGGCTACATGGTCGAGTACGACAACCGGCACCTGTGGATGCGGCTCAAGACGATCAAGGGCTCGCACTTCGCCAACTACCGCGAGGCCTGGGCCGCGAACCAGACGATCGTCGACGGTCACGTCGTGCCGCCGCTCTCGGCGGTCTTCCCCCTCGAGCGCGCGGGCGAGGCGACCTACGAGATGCACCACAACCGTCACGAGGGCAAGGTGGGCATCCTGTGTGCGGCCACCCGCGAGGGACTCGGGGTCACCAACCCCGAACTGCGCGCCAAGGTGGGCGAGAAGCGGCTCTCCATCTTCCGACGACACGACCAGGAGTAGCCATGGAATCGATGCTCACCGAGATAGACCACGTCGCGATCGCCGTCACCGACCTCGAAGCGGCGATTCACTGGTACGAATCGACCTTCGCCGCGTCGGTCGTGCACCGCGAGGTCGTCGAGTCCGACGGCGTCGCCGAAGCGCTGATCCAGGTGGCCGACAGCTACGTCCAGCTCCTCACGCCCACCCGCGATGACTCGCCGGTGGCGAAGTTCCTCGCCAAGCGCGGTGAGGGCCTGCACCACGTGGGCTATCGCGTACGCGACTGCGCCGCGGCCCTCGAGGCGGTTCGCGCGGCCGGGGGCCGTCTGATCGATGATGCGCCGCGGCCCGGTTCTCGCGGCACCACGGTCGCCTTCGTGCACCCGAGCGCCTCCTTTGGCACCCTGGTGGAACTGGTCCAGGACGGATCGGGCCACTGAATCATCCCCGATGCGGTCCCCTCCGATGGGACCCGCGCGAGGTGGGTAGCCTTGCCAGCTATGGAACATTCGATGGCCCAACGACTGAGCGACCTGGCCGCACGCAAGGACCAGGCGCGAGCCGCCGGCGGTGAGGCGGCCCTCGAGCGCCACCGAGCCAAGGGCAAACTGACCGCGCGCGAGCGCATCGAGTACCTCCTCGACGAGGACTCCTTCCAAGAGCTCGACATGCTGACCCGCCACGTCGCCTCGGGCATGGGCCTCGAGGACAACCGTCCCTACACCGATGGCGTGATTACCGGTTACGGCACCATCGACGGCCGCAAGGTGTGCGTCTACAGCCAGGACTTCACCGTCTTCGGCGGCGCGCTCGGCGAGACCCACGGCGCCAAGATCCACAAGCTCATGGACCTCGCGACGTCCATGGGTCTGCCGGTCATCGGACTCAACGACGGCGCGGGCGCCCGCATCCAAGAGGGCGTCGCGGCGCTCAACGCCTACGGGGGCATCTTCCGTCGCAACGCGGCGGCCTCGGGGGTCATCCCACAGGTGTCGGTGATCCTCGGGCCGTGCGCTGGCGGCGCCGTCTACTCGCCGGCGTTGACCGACTTCATCTTCATGGTGAAAGACACCAGCCACATGTTCATCACCGGTCCCGACGTGGTGCGCACCGTCACCGGCGAGGTCGTCACCCTCGAGGAACTCGGGGGCGCCCAGACCCACGCCACCAAGTCGGGCGTCGCCAACTTCGTGATGCCCGACGAGAAGAGCGTGCTCGACGAGGTGCGCTACCTGCTCTCGTTCCTGCCGTCGAACAACATGGAAGAGCCGCCGCGGATCATGTCGGGGGACCCCGCGGACCGGTCGTGTGAGTCGCTGCGCGACCTGCTGCCGGTCTCGTCGAACCAGCCCTACGACATGAAGAAGGTGATCGCGGCGGTCGTCGACAACGGCGACTACCTCGAGGTGCACGCGAACTACGCCCAGCAGGTGACGTGCGGCTTCGCGCGCGTGGACGGCCACACCGTCGGCATCGTCGGCAACCAGCCGGCCGTTCTGGCCGGCGTGCTCGACATCGCCTCGAGCGAGAAGGCCGCTCGGTTCGTGCGCACGTGCGACGCCTTCAACGTGCCCATCATCACCTTCGTCGACGTGCCCGGGTTCATGCCCGGCGTGGACCAGGAGTACGGCGGCATCATCCGCCACGGCGCCAAACTGCTCTACGCGTTCTGCGAGGCGACGGTGCCGCGGATCTCGGTGATCACCCGCAAGGCCTACGGCGGGGCCTACGTCGTGATGAACTCCAAGTCCATCGGCGCCGACCTGGTCTTCGCCTGGCCGACGGCCGAGCTCGCGGTCATGGGGTCCTCGGGCGCCGTCGAGATCGTGCACCGGCGTGACCTGCTCGAGGCGACCGACCGC
>JAKAZI010000098.1 GCA_021809495.1 Actinomycetes bacterium
GCTTCGCCTCGGCGACACGCCCGAGACGATCACCCTGGACCGAGCCGGCGAGCTGCTCGCCGAGCGACGTAACGCCGAACCCTCGACTCGTCGCACTCCCGCGAAGAAGGCGACGGCGAAGAAGGCGACAGCCAAGAAATCGGTCGCGAAGAAGGCCCCCGCGAAGAAGGCGACAGCGAAGAAGGCGACAGCGAAGAAGGCGACAGCGAAGAAGGCGACGGGCGCTGAAAAGCGAGCGGCCACCAGCCGTGGCTCAGCCGCCAATACGGCGCTGGTGTCGCGGGTTCGAAGCGATGAGCAATGAGCCGAGGACGATTCGTCGTCTTCGAGGGCATCGACGCCAGCGGTAAGAGCACCCAGGCCCGCCGCGTGGCCGACGAGCGCGCTGCCCGCTTCACCTTCGAGCCCGGTGACACACCCCTCGGCGTCGACCTTCGCCGGTGGCTGCTCGACGCGAGCGCCCCGATGAGCCCGGTCACCGAGTCGCTCCTGATGCTCGCGGACCGCTCCCATCACGCCGCGACCGTGATCGAGCCCACGCTGGCCGCGGGTGACTCGGTCGTGAGTGACCGGTACTGGGCGTCCTCGATCGCCTATCAGGGCTACGGCCGGGGCGTCGACCTCGCGCTGCTGCGCGCGGCGACCGAACTCGCGATCGGTGCGTGCCAACCCGACGTCACCATCCTGCTCGACATCCCGGTCGAGGTCGCCGACGAACGGCGCCTGCGCGATCACCGCGACCGATTCGAATCCGCCGACGTCGCGTTCCACGAACGTGTTCGCGCGGGGTACCTCGAACTCGCCGCAGCCGACCCGGCCCACTGGCGCGTCATCGACGGGGCGGGTGACTACGAGACGGTGTCCGTGGCGATTGAGGCCGTGCTCGCCGAGATCGGGTGGCCCGGTGGCTGACGTCTTTGACCGTCTGGTGGGCCAGAGACGGGCGGCCGATTTGCTGAGACAGTACGTGCGCCACCCGGTGCACGCGTACCTCGTGGTCGGACCGGACGGTTCGAACCTGCGCGATACCGCGGTCGCGATGGCGGCCGCGTTGCAGTGCCCGGAACACGGCTGTGGGGTGTGCGAGTCGTGCCGGCTCGCGCTGGCGGGCGCCGACACCGACGTCACCATCGTCGAACGGGCGGGACTCTCGTGGCGGGTCGACGAGCTGCGCGACGCCGAGCGGCTCAGCCGACGTCGCCCCCTCGGCGGCGGGTACCAGATCGTGATCCTCGAGGACGTCGAGCTCACGGTGACGGGTACGGCGCCGTCGGCGCCCGCGCTGCTCAAGACCCTTGAGGAACCGCCGCCGCGCACGGTCTTCGTGCTGACGGCCCACGAGACGCCACCCGAACTCGACACCATCGTGTCGCGCTGTCTCGAAGTGCGCCTGCGCGCGCTCGCCGACGACGACGTCGCCGCCATCGTCATGGCCGACGGCGTGGAGGAGTCCATCGCGCGAACCGCGGCCGCGGCGGCGAACGGCGACCTGCGCCGCGCCCGGATCCTGGCGCGCGACGACGCGCTGGTGCGCCGCGCGGCGCAGTGGCGAGCCGTGCCCGAACGCTTCGACGGGACGCCGGCCGGCGCGACGCGCATCGTCGAGGAGATCGTTCGCGCCCTCGACGACGCGGTGGCGCCACTGGTCACGCTCCAACAGGACGAGGCGACGCGTCGCGCGACCGAGGCCCGCGAGCTCGGACTGCGCACGGGGAGCCGACGTGATCTCGAGGCGGGATTCAAACGCGAGCAGCGGCGCTTTCGAACCGACGAGCTGCGTTTCGGGGTCCGGGTCCTGACCGAGGTCTACCGACGTCGCCTGCACGACGCACTCGAGGACGAGGTCGACGTGCGCTCCTCGGACCGGGTGCGCGCGGCGATCGACGCGATCGAGGTGCTGGGGGAGGCGAACCGGCGCCTGACGACGTCGCTCGACGAGAACCTCCTGCTCAACGACCTGATGCTTTCGCTCAGTTCGATCTGACGGCGATTGGGTCCGACGCCATCGGGTAATCTGGCTTCTTACGCCTGGGTAGCTCAGTCGGTAGAGCAGCGCATTCGTAATGCGCAGGTCAAGGGTTCGAATCCCTTCCCAGGCTCCCAGTTCGCGCGCGCACCGCGCGGGCGAAGTCGGCCGATCGGGCCTCCCAGTTTCGATAGTGATCGAAGCTGGGGGCCGCCGGCGACAGCAGGACCACCCCGCCTTCGGCGAGGAACGCCCGGGCGTAGCCGACCGCGTCGTCGAGGTCCGCCGCGGCGTACTGGGTCACCGCAGGCGCGTTGGCCGCGACGGTCGCGCCGATGCGCGCCCCGACGTCGCCGGTCGTGATGAGCGTCGTCGCAGCGCGCCGATCGCCCACGGCCCGGGCGAGCGGTCCGTAGTCGACGCCTCGATCGAAACCGCCCACGATCAAGGCGACGGGGTCGTCGGCGAAGACCTCGAGGGCGGCGACCGTGGGCAGCGGTGCGGTCGCGAGCCCGTCGTCGACGTAGCGCCAGGTCCGCTCGCCGTCGCGTTCGCGCGCGATGAGCGTGAGCCGTCCGGCGAGGGGCTCGAAACCATCGGCGTGGGCAAGGGCCGCCTGGAGCACCTCGCGCCGGTCCCGACCCGTCGCGCGCGCGACGGTCTCGATCGCGATCGCCACGTTCTGGTCGTTGTGCGCGCCGAGTAGGTGCAGACGGCTGGCGAGTCCCGAGTCGTCCGGGGGCACGACGACGACCTCGCCGCCGAGTTCGTCGATCCGCGAGGTCAGCTCGGTGACGTCGGGCACGATCGTGACGTGGGCGCCGGCCGCGCGGGTGAGCGAGAGCTTGTCGCGCTGGTACTGGGCGAGGCCGCCGTGCCAGTCGAGGTGGTCGGCCCCGAGCGAGGTGACCACGACGACGCGGGGCGACACCGTGACGTCCACGCACTGGTAACTCGATATCTCGACGACGCACCACCCGACGCTGGTGTCGACCGACGGGTCGTAGGGGGGCAGGCCGATGTTGCCGAGACGCTGAGAGTGCTCGCCGAGACACCCGAGGAAGAAGTCGACGAGCGCGGTCGTCGTCGACTTGCCCTTGGTGCCGGTGACGCCGATGACCCGCGAGCGGTCCGCGTCGAGGAGCCAGAGGTTCAACGCCGAGGTGACGGGCACGCGCGACTCGAGCTCGAGGACGTCGCGTCGCCGCCGCGCGATGCCCGGGCTCTTCACCACGACGTCGCAGGTCGCGAGGGCCTCGAGGCCGCCGTCACCGGTGACGAGCACGCCCGCGTCGGGGTCGTCGTCGACGAGCACGCAGTGCGCGCCGAGGAGTCGAAGCCGCGACTCGGTCGCGTGGCCCTCGATCCCGTAACCGAAGACGCCGACGCGCCGGCCGGCGAGGTCAGCGAAACCAGTGGGCCGGAACACGGCTGGGTCCTGTCGTGACGAAGGGGTCGCCCGGGGTCGCGACCGCACCGAGCGCGTCGAGGGTCTCGGCGACGGGGGTGACACCGCGCCAGTCGCTACGCGCGCCCACGAGGCGCAGCGCCTGGGCGCTCTCGTCGGGGTCGCCGACGCACTCGAAGGGCTTGTGCTCCTCGCTCAGCCCGACGAGCGTTCGCAGCTGGTCGACGCGCGCGGGGTCGGCGAGGGGCTCGCCGGCGAAGATGTCGCGCAGCTCGCCCCGCTCCAGGAACGGGGCGAGCACGAGGTTGATGAAGAGACACTTGTCGCACTCGCCGCACCAGCCGGCGGCGCGCGCCCCGGGGTCCTGGGTAAAGGCGCGGTTGCAGCTGCGAAAGACGTGGTGGTACTGGCGCAGTTCACTGAAGCGCCGCGCGACCCAGAGTTCGCTCCGGTCGCGCAGGAAGCTCGCGACGCTCAGCGCCGGTCCCACGGCCTCGGCGACGGCCTCGGCGATGAGGACCTCGGCCGCCC
>JAKAZI010000099.1 GCA_021809495.1 Actinomycetes bacterium
GAACTGCGCGAACTCGTCGGCGACGTCGGGTTCGAAGCGCCCTTCGGGCAGACCCGTGGCGCCGCCGGCGAGCTTCACCGCGGCCGGGATGTGCGCGAACAGGTCGTCGAGGGACTCCAGGCCGAGGAAGGCGAGCATCGCCTCGACTTCGTCGTCGGTGTGCGGGAGGTAGTCGGCCACGTCAGGACGCCTTTCGAACGAAGGGAAGCTCGACCGTCGCCGCGGCGACGCTGCGCCCGCGCAGCTCGACGGTGACGGGGTGAGCCGCTGGGAGAACCTCGGTGGCCATCGCGAGACCGATTCCGCGCTCGAGCACCGGTGAGTAGTTGCCCGACGTCAAAGCGCCAACGATCCGGCCGTCGACGCGCACCACGCCCCCCTCGCGCAGGGGCTGGCGACCGTCGGCGACGATGCCCGTGAGGTGGCGCGCCACCCCGCGCGCCCGTTCCGCCTCGACGGCGGAGCGTCCCCGGAAGGTCGTCTTGTCCCACCCGAGTACCCATCCGAGCCCCGCCTCGAGGGTCGTGGACGACAGGGTGAGCTCGTGGCCGTAGAGCGGGAGCGCGGCCTCGAGGCGCAGCGTGTCGCGCGCGCCCAGCCCCGCCGGCGTGACCCCGGCCTCGATCAGCGCGTACAGCAGGTCGCGGGCCACCTCGTTGGGCACGCTCAGTTCGAGTCCCGCTTCACCGGTGTAGCCGGTGCCCGCCACGCGCACCTCGACGCCGTGGTAGTCGAAGCGCGCGACGCGGAATCGCCCGACCGACGCGAAACGCTCGTCGACGGCCTTCACCCGCTCGCGCGCGCGAGGACCCTGAACGGCGAGGACGCAGCGTTCGCCCGTGACGTCGCGGCCCGGCAGGGCCTCGGTGACCCCCGCGGTATTCGAGGCGTTCGGCATGACGTCGAACTCCTCGGGACCGACCCACCAGACGATGATGTCGTCCACGACGAAGCCGTCGTCGTTCAACAGGTGCGTGTACTGGGCGCGACCCGGTTCGATCTTGGCCAGGTCATTGGTGAGGGTCCGTTGGATCGCGTCGTACATGCCCGGTCCGTCGCAACGCACCGTTCCGAGGTGACTCACGTCAAAGACCACGGCGTCGCGGCGACAACTGAGGTGTTCAGCCACGGTGCCGGTCTGGTACTGCAGGGGCATCGCCCAGCCGCCGAAGGGGACGATCTTCGCCCCGAGTTCAACGTGGGTGTCGTAGAGGAACGGGTGTCGGTCAGTCACGGGGCCAACTCTACGCCGCGACGTTACGCAGCGAGCCCAGGTCGTGACGAGTGAGCAGCGCCACGAAGTCGCGCTGGTAGACGACCACGATCTCGAGCTCGGGGTAGAGCGAGCGAAAGGCGCGCACTTTCTGGTTCTTCTTGGTCACGAGGCGCTGGTCGGACACCGTGAGTTCGACGAACAACCGATAGTCGGGCAGGTAGAAGTCAGGTCGAAAGCCACGGATGGCGTGGCCGTGGTCGTCCCAGGCGAGTGGGAACTCCACGGGTTCGTAGCGCCACGACACCCCGTAGAGCGTCATCAGGTTCGCCAGCACCCGCTCGCTCGGGTGCGCGAAGTCAACCGCGGGGCTCCTCAGGCGCGACGGGTGACGACGCTCGTCGACGCCACCGGAATCTTCGGACTTCACGCCGAACGAGTCTCCCTCTCCGACGTTGTCTCTTGCACCGAGTTGATCGTGGTCGAGAGTTCGGCGACCACCCCACCCAGGGGAACGATATTGAAGACTCCCTGACCGCCGCGCAACAGGTCGACGAGGTCGCCGTCGCTGTGCGCGAGAACCGAACCGTGCTCGCTGAGCACGAGGCTCGCCGACGCGAGGTCTACACCCAGAGAACCGCGCAGGCACTCGACCGCCTGGCGCGCCTTGGTGAGCGCTACCCCGGCGTCGAGGAGCGATTTGATGACCTTCACCTCGAGGACGTCACCGTAGCTGTAAGCGCGTTTGGAGCCGCTGCCGGTCGCCGGCGTGACCGAGGGCGTCACCAAACCCGTCCTCGCCCAGTAGTCGAGCTGACGGTAGGTAACCCCCGTCAGTCGACAGACCAGTGGACCACTGAATCCCGTCGTGCGCTGCATCATTTCGTCCCTCCCGACCGAGGCACCCCCAGCGTACCAGTCCGGACTACACAGGTGTAGTTCGCTCGCCGGGTCACCCGACGAACAGGTCGGGCCGTCCGAGGCTCGTCGTGGACGCTTCGGCGTGCACACGCGGGGGTATCCGTCCGGCCGACCGCGCCGCGAATCCCGCGCGCACGCCGTCACGGATTGCCGTCGCCATCAGGACAGGGTCGAGCGCGCGATTGATCGCCGACGCCGCGAGCACCCCGTCACAACCGAGTTCCATGGCGAGCGCGGCGTCCGAGGCCGTGCCGATGCCCGCGTCGAGCAGCACCGGAACGCTCAGGCGCGACGCGATCAACGAGATCGCGTGCGGGTTGCGGATTCCGAGTCCCGAGCCGATCGGTGAGCCCAGGGGCATCACGGCCACGCAGCCGGCCTGTTCCAGTCGCTCGGCGACGATCAGGTCGTCAGAGGTGTACGCCCAGACCTCGAAGCCCCGGCGCACCAACTCCTCGGCGCCACGCAGTGTCTCGGTCGTGTCGGGCAGCAGGGTTACGTCGTCGCCGATCACCTCGAGCTTGACGAGATTGGTCTCGAAGGCCTCGCGAGCGAGTTCGGCGACCTTGATCGCCTCGGCGGCGCTGTAGCAGCCCGCCGTGTTGGGTAGCAGCGTGAATCCGAGACCCATCAGGAGTTCGTAGATCGAACCTTTCACCGAGGGGTCCACGCGCCGCAACGCGACCGTGGCGACCGATGAACCGCTGGCCGAGAGCGACTCGGCGAGCACGTCCATCGAACGGAATCCCCCGGTACCCACGACCAATCTGGAACTCGCTCGAATCGATCCGATCGCAACGTGTTCGTCCACGTCCCAATCGTACTCAGCGTCGCGCGACGACCTCGGTGTCGACTGCGTGATCCCCCGCTACGTCGGTGCCGGCGTTGACGTCGAGGTTGAGAACGTCCGAAGTCCCCCGATTACTAGGGTTGCTTCGTGGAACCACTCACCGCTCTCAGCATCGCCGGGTCGGACTCCGGCGGTGGCGCCGGCATCCAGGCCGACCTGCGAACCTTCAGCGCGTTCAGCCTGCACGGCACCACGGCCATCACCGCGGTCACCGCCCAGAACACGCTCGGGGTGACCCGCGTTGTCTCGATCGATCCCTCCGACGTGCTGGCCCAGGTCGACGCCGTCCTCGACGATTTCACGGTCAGCGCCGTAAAGACCGGCATGCTCGCCCAGCCGGCCACGGTGGTGGCCATCGCCGAGTTGGCTCGCGGGGGCCGCCTGGCGAACCTCGTCGTCGACCCGGTGCTCGTATCGACGAGCGGACACGCGCTCATGGACGACGGCGGCGTCGAGGCGTATCGCGACGCGTTGATACCCCAGGCGGTGCTGATCACGCCGAATCTGCGCGAGGCGGCGGTCCTCGCGGCCGTCGACGCGCGTGACGTGACGACGCTCAAGGACATGGTGGAACTCGCGGGCCAGCTCTTCGCTCTGGGGCCCAACGCGGTACTCGTGAAGGGTGGGCACCTGCCCAGCCCGGAGCGAACCGGGGCGCACGCGCCCGACGTCCTGGTGAGCCACGACGGCGTGTGGGTCTTTGACGGACAGCGGGTTGACACGTCCAACGACCACGGCACTGGCTGCTCACTGGCGGCGGCCGTCGCGGCCGGACTCGCCTACGGACGTCCCCTGCCCGACGCGGTACGAGACGCGAAATCGTTCGTGCTCGCCGCGCTCAGCTCGGCGGCGAACTGGCGACTCGGCC
>JAKAZI010000100.1 GCA_021809495.1 Actinomycetes bacterium
CGACGCCCACCGCGGCGTCGCGCGCGGCGGGGCTGGCGATGACCAAGGCACTGGCGAGTGAGGTCGGCCCTCGGGGAATCCGCGCCCTCGCGATCCTCATCGGACTCGTGGAGTCGGGCCAGTGGGTGCGGCGCGCGGCTCAAACGGGTACGGCGCTTGACGTAACGTACGCCGACCTCGCGCGCAGCGCCGGCGTCCCCCTCGGACGAGTGGGACGAGCGGAGGAGTTCGCCAACCTCGCAGCCTTTCTGCTGTCACCGCGCGCGAGCTACGTAACCGGTGTCGGCGTGAGCCTCGACGGCGGCCTGTCGCCGGTGATCTGACCTCGTGACCGCGCTGCATTGGTGCGGTGATCCAGGACACGTGATCGCCACAGTACGGTGTTCGTGTGTCTGAGAGCCTTCGACGTAGTCGAGCGTCGCTGACGGAGTATCGCGGGCGACGCATCATCGCCGAAGGGGAGACACGGTGAGCGTGCTCTGGTCACTGGTGCTGTTCAGCCACGTGACGGCGGCGGCGTTTTGGGTGGGTGGTCAGTTGATGCTGTCCTTCGTCGTGATGCCGGCGTTGCGGCGAGACTCCCCGCCTGATCAGATCCGAGCGATCGCCCAGGCAGCCGGACGGCGCTTTACGACCGTGACCAACCACGTCCTGCTCCCGGTGCTCGTCATTACGGGTCCGCTGCTCGCGTGGCACGACGGTGCGCGGTGGTCCAACCTTGCCGAGACGGCGTTCGGTCATCTGGTCTTGGCCAAGGTCTCGCTGGTGATCGTGGTGTTCGTTATGGCGTCGCTCCACGGTCTGGTCGCGCGGCGCACCTCGCGCCGCGGTGTGCGGATCTACGCCATTATCACCGTCGTCGCCTCCGTGGGCGTGCTCGCACTCGCGGCGTTCCTCTCGATGGCCCCGAGTCCCTAACCGCGGTGACTGAACCGGCGTTGGCCGGGTCCCCTGACTGAGGCGGGCGATACGCTGTGGCCGTGGACGTGGTGCTGCAGTACTTCGACGATTGTCCGAACTGGCAGATCGCTCGGGAGCGGCTGCGGACCGCGCTGGAACAGGTCGGTCACGGTGACGATCAGATTCGGCTCGAAGAAGTGGCCACCGAGGACGAGGCCCGTCAACGACGGTTCACGGGCTCACCAACGATTCGAATCGATGGAGTCGACCCCTTCGACGATCCGTTGGCCGAACCGGGTATGGCGTGTCGTGTCTATCCCTCGGCACGCGGTTTCGAGGGAGCGCCGACGGTCGAGGCGTTAGTCATTGCGCTGGAACGCGCATCAGGAAAAACCAGTTGACGACACGGTCCTCGTAATCGCGCTCGGCGAGTCGCTGGCTCGTCAGTGTGGCGTGGAAGCGTGGTCCGAGGTCTTGACTTCGTACGCCGGAAAGAATTCGGGTTCCTTCTCGTAGAGGAAGCCGTAGACGCCGTGAGCGGTCCTACGAAGGAGGCCCGTCAGCGTTCGGTGCGTACCCACCTTGTGCTCCATCGATGTACTCCCAGTCCGCGATAGAGGCGCCGATTCGTCGACGCGATTCTTGGCCCAATCGTACGGTTGCGGGGCCACGACGGCGGATTGGTCGGTGGGGACCAAAGTCCCGAAATCCCGTTGATTCGACCGAGTCCTCCACGATCGCCGATCGGCGTCCGCGGCGTGGCAGTACGGAGCAAATTCCTGATTGGACGGTGTCGGCACCAGCGTGTCACCGAGACAGTGTCGGAGACGACGTGTCGGCGTCGTGGTTACCCGCGACGTTGATCGGCTCGGGCGTGGGTCTGGCGCCAAACGAGGACTGGGTGCGCGTGGTCGATGTCGACCACCCAGAATCTGGCTGGATCGTGGTCACGGATTCGCCGTCGGGCGAGGCAATGGCGTTTGCCTTTCACCGTTGACACCGTTGACACCGTTGACACCGTTCGCCGTGGGAGCGTGCGGTTCACGGTCCCCGTTTCTTGACTCGTGATTCGACTCGCGACCCGTGGCGTAACGTTGATGGTTGCCCGGCGCGGCGTCCATCGCCTGCGTGGTTTTCGCTCAATCGCAATGACGCCGCTTGTCGCTACGACAGTCGGCGTCGCTGACGCGACGGGTGCAACGTTCCCGTCGTCGAAAGGCAGTCCCGTGGGTATGGCAGTTGTTCATGGTGGTACTGGGTCGTCGGGTACCGCACGCGACGGCCGCCGCTGGGTCGGGCCGTTGGGTCCCGATTTCTGGGCGGAGCGATTCGAACGACGGGTGCGATGAGACGTCTTCACCCCACCCGCGACGACGTGCGAGCGGCCACGCGGGTGACGGTTTCCGTCGTTGTCCCGATGGTCGTGCTTCGACTCGCCGGTCACCCGCAGTGGGTTCTGTATTCGACGTTCGCGGCGTTCGCGTCGGTCTACGGTCGCGGCGAGTCACCGCGTCGGCGGATTACCACCCAGCTCTCGGTGAGCGTGCTACTCACCGGACTGATCATCGCGGCCACGGCCACGGCGACGGCCGTCGATGCGCGTTGGTGGTCTCTGCTCGGGGTCTCGGTCGCCGCGGCTATCTCGACGGCGGCGTCGCATCGATGGGCGTGGCGGCCGGCCGGCGCCCTCTTCGCGGTGTTCGCCTTCGGGGCGGTCTCCTCGGTTCCGGCCACGAGTCACGACGTGATGGTGGCTGCCGCGGTGGCACTCTCGACGAGTGCCTTCACGCTTCTCGTCGGCGCTGAGGCCTTCTTGCTCCAGTGGGGACCACGAGAAGAGCCCGTTCCAACACGACCGCATTCGAGGGCGCTGTGGCGCCGGGTTGGAGCGACCGCGGTGGCCGCGGCGGTCGCTGACGCATTGGCGACGAGCCTGCATCTCGGCCACCCGTACTGGGCCGCGGTCTCAGCGGTCGTGCCCATGGCGACGCTCGGGACGATCGACCGACTCGTGCGCGCTCGGCACCGGGCTGCGGGGACGGTGCTCGGTATCGCGCTCGCCGCCGTGCTGTTCTCGTTTCAACTCTCACCGTGGGGACTGGTCATCACGATTGGACTGCTGCAACTGTGCGCCGAATTGATGGTCATTCGCCACTACGGCATCGCGATGATGTTCGTTACGCCCCTGTCGTTGGCGGTGGCCGAGCTTGGTCAACCTCAGTCCGCCTCGCACCTGATCTGGGCCCGCGTTCTCACTACCGCCATCGGGCTTGCCTTCGGCCTCACCGCGGTGCTCACTGACCACACTCGACCCGATCGAGACCTGTCGGCTGTCGGTCTCTGAGCACCTTCGACCAGTTAGGACCTCGATCTCGCTCTTCATTGGGTCGACGACCGCCACTCGACGAACGGATCGAGTGTGCGCTGCGTGCGTCTATCGCCTGGGAGCTACGCTTCTCGCTCGTAGACCGCTTGGCGACGGACGTCGTATCCCTTCAGCGAGAATCCGTTCTTCTCCAGTACTCGCCGGCTGGCGGCGTTGTCGGCCAACGTGCAGGCGCGAACGATGACTGTTGCGGGCTGTGCGAGTAACCACCCGGCCATCGCGCCAACGGTTTCCGTGCCGTAGCCCAGGCCCCGGATGGAGGCCGCGAGGCCGTAGCCAATCTCGACGGTTCCGGAGGAATCGGCGCCGCCCTTGGTGCCGGAGTCACCGATCACCTCGCCCCTCAAGGTAATCATCCAACCCGGGGGCCCGTCACGGTGAAGGGCCACGGTGAGACCGTTGGCAGTGCCTTCGTGAGGCCATCCTTCGGCGGCACGGACGTTGGTCAGATCGCCATCCAAGACGGCACGGGCGGTCGCCTCATCGAAGGGAACCAGTCGCAGACGGTTCGTTACGATCTCGCTGAACGGGGCTGTCATGCTCCAAGTAT
>JAKAZI010000101.1 GCA_021809495.1 Actinomycetes bacterium
CCATTGTTCCCCTTTGCGACCGCGACCTGGCGGCCGACGTCGCCATCGTATCGCGCACCGCCGTGAATTCCTTCAGGAACTGGTCGCCGCGCCACACCCTCGTACTAGCCTGGTCAACTCGTGAATATCTTGGAAAACCTCCTGCCGACCTCCTTCCGGAGGGTCGTGACGCGCCCGATGCGCATCTTTTACGTCTGCACGTTCCTGAACGCGCTCGGTTCTGGACTGACCCTCTCGTTCTACGTCGTGTACCTGCACAACGTTCGTCACTTCTCAACCGAATTCGCCACGTTGCTGCTCGCGGCATCCGCGGTGGCGAGCCTCGCGACGAGTCCCCTGTGGGGAACGTTCGTCGACCGATTCGGTCCGTTTCGTATCGCCCTCGTCAGCTACGCGGCGATGGGATTCACCTTGATCGCGTGGGCCTTCGTGACCACACGGATGTCCGCGGCGATCGTCGCCATCACGCTGTCCGTCGTCGGTGGGGCCGGGTGGGGACCCAACTCCACGCTCCTCGCTCGACTCGTCAGCGACGAACACCGCCAGCGGGCCTTCGGTTTCAACTTCTTGTTGCTCAACCTAGGCATCGGCTTCGGCAGCCTGGTCTCGGCGTCGATCGTCAACCTCAGCCACCCGCGTACCTTCAGCGCGCTGTACCTACTCAACGCCGCTTCGATGTTCGCTACCGGCGTGCTCTTCGTGGCGCTACGCGCCCACGGCGGTCCGGTACGCAGCGCGCACGACCACACGGGGCACGACAACGACGGCTGGCGCACCGTCCTCGCCGATCGCCGACTGGTTAAGTACGTTCTGGCCGCGCTCGTGCTCATGATCGGTGGCTACGGGTCCCAGGAGGCCGGTTACAGCCTCTTCGTAGTGAACAACCTCCACCTGAGCGTGCACGACATTGGGTTCATCTTCTTCTTCAACACCTCGACCATCGTGCTCGCGCAGCTCTGGACATTGAATCGAATCGACGGACGCAGTCGCACCAGTGTGCTCGCCGTCGTCGGCGGACTGTGGTGCGTCTTCTGGTTCGCGCTCGCCGCGGCGCTGGCGTTGCCCCACGTCATCGCCTTCGTCCTGCTGTGCGCCTCGATGGTGGTCTTCGCCTTCGCCGAGACGATGCTCCAGCCGGTCGGTTCGGCCCTGGTCAACGAGATCGCTCCCGAACGACTGCGGGGCCGCTACAACGCGGCGTCCGGAGCCACGTGGGCGGTGTCGGGCACGGTCGCACCCCTTATCACCGCCATGTACTTCGGCAACGGACTGGGCAACTGGTGGCCCATGTCGATCGGGCTCACCGCGCTGCTCGGCTCGGCGCTGATGCTCAACCTCCGTCGGTCGCTCACGCCCGCCGAGGACGGGCGTACGGCCTGATCAAAAGATGAGGACCCGATCGGAACTCAGGGTGAGGTTTCCTAATTCGTCCATCGAACTGCGCGCCGCTCCCTCGAGCAATTCGGACTCACCGATCGCGCGGGTGTCGATGCACGTGCCGCACACGAGAACCCGGCCACCCTTGACGAGCACGCCCTTCAGCATGCGTTCGATGTTGTAGTACCCGTCGGGAGTCCGCTGACCGGCCTTGGCACCGAGCGTCGCGTCACCCATAAGAAACACGTTCAGCGAAACGTCGGCGTGGTTTCGCTGCAGGTTCATCGCGAGGCGCAGCGCGTTGTAGGTTCGCTCATTGCCGTATGGCGGATCATTCAGAATCATCAACACGTCCACGTACATTCCTCCGCTCGTTAATCGACTGTCAACTGAAGGCCCCGCGCAATGCTACGACGAACGTCGTCGGTCATCCCCGACGGTGCGTAGATGCTGAAACGATCGACGACGTCACCGAAGCGAGCCTTCAGTGCGGGAGCGACCTCGGACGGTGCCCCAACGATCGCCACGGTGTGCAGGACCTCTTCGGAGATGAGATCGCCCATCGCAGCCCACTCGCCACGACGCGCCAATAGCGCCAACGCCGGTTGCAGTTGCGCCCACCCGTGCAACGCCAGCACCCCGCGATAGGCGGGGGTGGACGCGTAGAACGCGATCTGGGCTCGCACCGCGGTCTCGGCGTCTCGCCGGGCAACGTCGTCGCCGCCACTCGCGATGAGTCCGGAGTACGAGATCTGAAAGTCGTCGCGCGACCGCTGGGAACGCGACAGTCCTCGCTCGAGTGCGGGCAGGGTCACCTCTCGAAGGTATCGTTCGGTCGTGAACGGGTGCACCAAGAGCCCGTCGGCCACTTCGCCGGCGACCTCGGTCATGAGTTCACCGACCGCCGCCAACATGATTTTCGGCGCGCCGAATTCGTGGGGCGCCGGACTGAAGAACGGCGTCATCAGCGTATGGCGGTAGTACTCGCCGCGAAAGTTGAGTGGTGCGCCGTCGTTCCAGGACGACCAGATCGCCCGCATGGCCACGATGTACTCGCGCATCCGCGGCGCGGGGTGTGACCACGGCATCGAATAGCGCTTCTCGATGTGTGGCTTGATCTGACTGCCGAGCCCGAGCAGCAACCGCCCGCGAGACAGTCGTTGCACGTCATTGGCCAGCGTCGCGGTGATCATCGGACTGCGCCCGAAGGCTACGACGATCCCGGTGCCGAGTTCGATTCGCGTGGTCGCGGTGGCGGCGCCGGCGAGAATGAGCAACGGGTCGTGACCGACTTCCGCCGCCCATAGTCCGGCGTACCCGTCGGCCTCGGCCTTCGCGGCCAACGGATACTGGCCATCGGGATCGAAAGTGAGATCGGTGTCGAGGAGCACGATTTGACTGTACTCACGCGCTCCGTCCCCAATCCCGTTCACCGGTACGTCGCTCGCCCATCGGCCACGTTTCGTCTCTTCGCCGCGTCCTGCCACACCAGGTGCCACCCTGGTCGGTCCTCGGGGCGGGCCACCATCTCCATCGACGCCAGCGCTGGCCACTACCGTCGTAGCAAGGGAGGGACCGTATGACGACCGAGGCCGGCGGGGTCCTCGATGAGTTTGATCGCGAGCGTCGGGCCCTCGGGCTGTCCATGGCCTACGGACTCGTCTTGGCGGCACTCGGTATCGCCATCGGAGTCATCACCGGTTCCCAGATCATCCTGTTCGACGGCTTCTACACGTTCCTCGGAATCGGACTGTCGTGGATGGCCATACGGGTGTCGATCCTCGTCGCCAGCGGTCCTACGTCTCGATACCCCTTCGGTCGAGAGGCACTCGTTCCACTGATCATCGGCGTGGAGGCCGTTGCCCTGCTCGCGACGTGTGCGTACGCCTCATTCAACGCCGTGCTCTCGATCATCCACGGTGGCGATACCCTCGCCTCGGGCTGGGGCGTCGGGTACGCCGTGGTATCCCTCGTGGTCCCTACCGGCGTCTGGTGGTGGTTGCGCCGTCTCGCGAGCGACTCAGAACTGGTACGCGCCGAGGCGACGCAGTGGCTCACGGGCGGCGTTCTGGGATCCGCGATGATCATCGCGTATATTGCCGCCCACCTGCTGATTGGAACCTCCGCGGCGCGAGCCGCCCACTACCTTGACCCGTCACTCGTAATCCTCGCGTGCCTCGTCTTCGTGGCTCCGCCGTTGCGCATGATCCACACCACGTTCATTGAACTGGTCGAGGGCAGTCCGGACATCGACCTTCGCGGGCCGGCTAACGACGCGGTCAACGAAGTCGTCGGCCAGTTCGGACTCGGTGACCGCCACCTCAGAATGACCAAGATCGGCCGGAAGTTCTACGTCGAACTCGAATTCATCGTGTCGCCGTCGTGGACCGCCCAGCAGTCCGACCAGGTGCGTAATGCCCTGTTCGCC
>JAKAZI010000020.1 GCA_021809495.1 Actinomycetes bacterium
CCATCGGCCCCGAGGCCGAGCGACCCCAGGCCTTCAGCGCCTTTCGCGCCTTCGCCGAGTCGCGCGGGTGGACGATCGGGGTCATGGGGGCGGGCGCGGAGTGGCTCTCGATCTACCACGCCGCCGGACTGCACTCGCTCTACATCGGCGACGAGGCGATCGTCGACTGCCAGACGTTCAGCCTCGAGGGCGGCAAGATGAAGGGGCTGCGTCAGGCCTGCACGCGCCTCGCGCGCAAGGGCTACACCGTCGAGTTCCTCGACCCGAGCGTGATCGACCCGGCGCGCGTCCCCGCGATCATCGAGCTCATCTCGATGCTGCGTCGAGGCGAAGCCGAGCGGGGCTTCTCGATGATGCTCGGACGGCTCTTTGACCCCAAGGACAAGGGGCTCCTGCTCACCGTCGTGACGAGTCCCGACGGCCAGCCCGCCGCCGTCTGTCAGTTCGTGCCGTCCCCGGCCTACAACGGCTACTCGCTCGACCTGATGCGCCGCGACCCCGGCGAACACCCGAACGGCCTGATCGACTACGCCCTCTGCTCGACCATCGAGCACCTGCGCGACCGCGGGGCCCGCGGACTGAGCCTGAACTTCGCGGCCTTCCGCTCGGTGCTCGACGGCGAGCGCGGTGAGGGCACCGTCACGCGCGTCGAGCGCTGGGCGCTCAAGCGGCTCTCGGGGGTGCTGCCGATCGAGTCGCTCTGGCAGTTCAACGCGAAGTACTACCCCGCCTGGCTGCCGCGCTACCTCGTCTACCCCGCCGCCGAGAGTTTCGTGCCGGTCGTCGCGGCGACGTTCCGCGCCGAGTCACTCACCGAGATCCCGGTGATCGGGCGGCTCCTCACCCACGACCCCGCGAACCGTCCCGGCACCGTCGTACCCGAAGAGGTCCTCGCGGCGGCGGCGCGCGCGAAGCGCCGCTCGTAGCGGGGCCACCCCCGACGTCGAGTGACCCGACACCGAGCGCCGTGGGTAACGCCCTTTGTCACCTGCGTGACCACGCGCTCTACCCGCGCACCGGTCGCGCGGTGGTGACCGTACTCGAACGACTCGGTCACGAGGTGGTCATTTCATCAGTTGGTGCGTGACAACGGTATTGAGAGGGACGCGCGAATTCACGACCTGCGCCATAGTTTCGCCGTGAGTGCGCTCACGAGATGATACGAGCAGGGCGCCGACGTGACGTCGCGACTACCGTCGCTCTCAACCTATATGGGCCACGTGAGTTCCGTGGCTACGTACTGGTACTTGCCCGGGTCCCCGACGTTGGTGAAGTTAACGGCAGACCATATCCAGAATACCGTTCTACGGACACAAGCCATTCTTGATTGTACGGTGACGCTGGCATCTCAAGTAGAGCCCCCATCGAAGGAGGGTTCGTGAAATCAAGAATCAGAGTTTCTAGCCGAAGGCTCGGGATCATGGTAACCGCGTTATTCATGGTCTCGGGCCTGGCCGTGACTGCAGCATCGGCGGCACCGGTAGCAACCGCATCGACCCAACAAGTTCTCGTCGCGTCAGGACCTGGTTATCAGATCTACGCGAAAGTGCCTCAAGGTTCGACAATGGCAATATCACCGACTCCGCTATCAGTGACCAACTGCGGGATCATCAATTGTTCGTTGTACCTCAGCCGTGCACAAACCAAGTGGTTGCAGTACAACGTTCAAGCTTGGGGTGGCGGCCTGAATGGACTGGCAGCGTCATGTGGTTTGTTCGCCCTTATGGCAGGTCCGGCGAGCATATATGTTGCGGTAGCCTGCGGCGCTGGCATATTGGTCTACGGAGGGTTCATGCAGAATGCCCTTGCCCACGCAGCCGCTTCGAACGCGTGTCTCCGAGTCCAGTATCCGTTCCTTTCGTTTTACAATGACAACAGCGGGTATTGTCACAACACGTGAGCAAACTAGCCTTGAGTAAGACGATGAGACTTGAACAAAAATTCACTGTGGTGATTGTTCTTCTGATGAGCGCTACGTTGTCCATATTCAGCTTTCTGCTGTCGCCTGGTCATAGCGAGAATTGGATGGCGATCTACCTCGGTGTCATTGCCGTCATCCTTGTCTTCTGGTTGATCGGTATCACGATGATCAAGCGGAAAAACAGGCGATAGCCGATTACGACAGGTGATTCTTGAGTAGTACGAACACTGACGAACTCATCCATCTCGGTGGTCTCTGAGGTGGATGAGGTCGTCAGTGGTCAGGACTAGCGTATTTCTTGCGACTGTGGGTATCGCTGGCGTCGTGGTCGCGGAGGTGTTACACGCTTTTCATCGGATTGATCCGGCATGGCGCAGTAGACGTGAGAGGAAATGTGGCCGGCCAGCGCCCAGGCCTTCACCGTCGAAGGATGGACCCCGAGCGACTCCGAGAACTCGGCGAGCGTGAGAAGCCCGCGGCGGCGAAGGCGCGTGTAGTGGTCCTCGAGTCCGTAGGTGCGTCGCAGGAGATAGAGGATCTTCGGGCTGAAGCGCTCGGTCACGCCCGGTCGCAACCCCGCCGAGTTGAGTATCTCGACGGTCTCAGAGTCGGTATGACTCTCGTCGAGCTCGTCCGCGACCACGTGCTCGACGATCGTGGCGACCGCCTCCCAGGAGACGCGCAGCAACCTGGTGATGGTGGTCTTGTCGGTTCGCTGGGCCAGCCAGGCCACGATGCGATTAAATGCAGTGGTGGCGCGCATGTAGTTCCTCTTGGCTTCGGGTGTTTGAACGCTTCCGAAACGACGAAAACTACGTGCGCGCCACTTGACGGTGCCTCAACAACTCACACCACGACCGTCAACCCAAGTGGGGACTGGACTTTCGAGCATGACAGGCCGCGGTCAGAGCATCAAGTTACCCACGGGAACCCGAGGAGTCCCTCATTTAGAGCCCCAGAGCTGCGGTGGCCCGATGCGCCGCAACGCGGGCTCTCGCCGCGAGGGACTGCCGCTCGCCGCGTCGGTCATGTCCAGTTTCGAACGCGCCGACTTCGTCGTCGTGCGTAGCGAGGCGGGTACCGCCGGCGCGTAGCCCCGGACTCGGACCGGGTCAGCCCCGAAGAAAGTCCCGGCCGCGCACCTGGGTCACGCAGGCCGCGACGACGGCCGCGTCGTAGCGGGTCCCGGCGCCCGCCTCGATCTCGGCGAGGGCCGACTCGACGCCGAGGCTCTCGCGGTAGGGACGATGCGACGACATGGCTTCGAGGACGTCCGCGACCGCGACGATGCGCGCTTCGAGGATGATCGACTCGCCGGTCAACCCGCTCGGGTAGCCGCTCCCGTCGAGGCGCTCGTGGTGCTGCAGGGCCACGAGCGCGACCGGCCAGGGGAAGGGTACGTCGGCCAGCACGTCGTACCCGGCCTGGGGGTGGAGCTGGATCAGCGCGCGTTCCTCGTCGCTCAGGCGTCCGGGGCGCGTGAGGATCTCCGCGGGTATCGCGATCTTGCCGATGTCGTGCAGTCGGCCCGCGACGCGCAGTCCCTCGAGCCGGTCGGGGCTGAGGCCGAGCTCCTCGCCGATGGCGGCCGCGATCTCGCCGACCCGCCGTTGGTGGCCCGCGGTGTAGGGGTCGCGCATCTCGCTGAGCGACGTCGCCACCTCCACCGTCGCGCTGAGCGACGCCTCGACCGCGGCGATGTGCTTCGCGACGGTGGCCGCCTGCTCGAAGTGGTCGAGGGCGAAGCCGAGGTCGCCGGCCATCTCTGCGAGCAGGTCGTCCATCGCGTCGTCGAAGAAGCCGAGCGTGTCCGAGTAGAGCGTGAACGCCCCGACGGCGACGCCGCCGCGCCGGATCGGCATCGCGGTCGCCGACAGCCAGCCCCGCTCGACCATGGCGGCCGCGATCGGGCCGTCGTCGGTCCCGACCTGGCGGATCACCGGGGCGTCGGCGACGATGGCCGCCGTGGCGAGGTCGATCGCCGCGCCCTTGGCGAGCAGGTCCGCGCGCGCCGCGAGGAACTCCTCGGCGCCCTCACCGATCTGGGCCACCGCTTCGACGACGCCGGAGGACCCGACCATGCCGACCCAGGCCATCGCGGCCGATCCGATGGTGACGGCCGCCGCACAGACCCGCGCGAAGAGCTCGGTCTCGTCACTCGAGAAGACGATCGCCTGGTTGCACTCGCTCAGGGTCTCATAGAGCAGCATCGAACGCCGCAGTCGCTCCTCGATGGCCTTGCGATCGGTCACGTCGATCAGGACGCCGCGCACGATCGTGCCGCGCCCCGACTCGTCGCGCGACGTCACGCGTCCGCGCACCCAGAGCCAGCGAACGGATCCGTCGGGCCAGATGACGCGAAAGTCGTAGGCGTACTCGTCGGGCCCGCCGGCCGCCATCGCCTCGGCGATGATCGCGCCGCTGCTCTCGGTGTCGTCGGGGTGGGTCGACTCGAGGAACGTCCCGATACGCCAGGGATTTTGCCAGTCCAGGCCGTAGAGGGCGTCGTGGTTGGCCGAGCGGCGCATCTCATCGCGCGCGACGTCGTACTCCCAGACCGCGACCGATGACATCTCGGTCACGAGGCGCAGGAGGTCGTCGTCGGCGCGCAATTCGTCGGCGTGGGTCATCGCCCGATCGTCGCCTCGGCCCTCGGTCATAGGGGCCACCATAGACCGCCGGACCCGCTCAGTCTCGTCGCGCGATCGCCGCCGCGAGTCGATCGGTCGCGCCGGCGTCGTAGGAGAGGAACAGGTTCGGCTCGACGAGCTCGAGCTCCATCAGCGCCCACCCCGCCTCGGTCGCTACAAGGTCGACGCGCGCGTAGAGCAGGTCGGCGAACCGCTCGTCGGCGAGCAGGTCGCGCACGTAGTCGCGCACCTCGGGCTCGAGGTCGGCCCGGCTCATCTGGGCCCGGCGGAACTCGGCGGTGCGAACCGACTCGTCGACGTTGAGCATGGCGGCCTTGGTCATCGCGTGGGTCGCCTCGCCGTCGATCACGACGACCGCGCGCTCACCGCGCGCGTCCACGCTGCTCACGTAGGGCTGGATCAGCGCGTCGAACCCGTCGCGGTGCAGCGACACGACGTGGCGCGTCGCGGCGTCGCGCTCGTCGGCGCGGTAGCGCGCGGCCCCGCCCGAACCCGCGCCGACGGCGGGCTTGACCACGACGTCGCCGTCGAAGAAGCGCGGCTCGGTCCCCACGTCACAGAAGTGCGTCTCGACCACCCGGTGGCCGCGCGCGGCGAGGTCGGCCAGGTAGTGCTTGTCCGAGGAGTACTCGATCGCGCGGTAGGGGTTGGCGAGGTTCCGGATCGACCGGGCCCAGGCGAGGAAGGCCTCGCGGCGCCCCACGTAGTCCCAGGTCGATCGGATGACCACCAGGTCGTAGGCGTCCCAGGCCACGGGGGCGTCCCAGGGAACCATCTCGGCCTCGAGACCGTGGCGCGCCAGGGCGTCGAGCAGGGTCGTGGCGTCCGGGTCCTGGACCGACGAGGACGTCGCGATCGCGACGGGGCTCACGGGGCGAACAGGACGGTGGCGTGCTGGGCGAGCGACGCGAGCGGGCCGGGCCAGACCCCGAAGACGATCGTGATCGCGACGCCGAGTCCGATGACGGCGGCGGTCGCGCGCGGCACGGTGACGCGCGCGGCATCGAGCTGGTCGTCGGCGTAGAGGGTGAGCACCCAGCGCAGGTAGAAGAAGGCCGCGATCGCCGCGCCGAGCAGGGTGATCAGCGCGAGCGGGCCACCACCGGAATCCACCGCCGCCGCGAGCACGGCGTACTTGGCGAAGAAGCCCGTGGTGAGCGGTGCCCCGAGCTGGCTGAGCAGCAAGATCGCGAACATCCCCCCGAGCAGGGGCTGGCGTCGCGCGAGTCCCCGGTAGTGGTCGATCGAATGCTGGTCGTCACCGTCGCCGCCCACCAGGGTCAGCACGGCGAAGCTCGCCACGACCACCGGCGCGTAGGTCGCGAGGTAGAAGAGCGACGCCGCCGAACCGCGCGCGGTGCCGGCCCAGACGCCGAGCAGGATGAACCCGGCGTGGTTGATCGAGGAGTACGCGAGCATGCGCTTGACGTTGCGCTGGACGAGCGCGAGGGAGGCGCCCACGAGCGTCGTGAGCACGATGAGCACCCACAGGATGGGCCGCCAGGTGGCGAGCTGGGTGCCGAGCGCCGATATCAGAACCCGGATGAGCGCCGCGAAGGCGCCGACCTTTACGACGGCGGCCATGTAGCCCGTCACCGGGGTCGGCGCGCCTTCGTAGACGTCGGGCGACCACAGGTGGAAGGGCACCGCGGCGATCTTGAAGGCGAAGCCCACGAGCAGCAGCGCACCGCCGGCGTAGAGCAGGCCCGGGCGAAGCAGCAGGTTCGAGCCGAGGAAGTACGAGATCGAGGTCAGGTTCGTCGAGCCGGTCGCCCCGTAGACGAGGGCCGCGCCGTAGATGAAGATCGCCGAGGCGAAGCTGCCGAGCAGGAAGTACTTCAGGGCCGCCTCGGCCGAGCGCAGGCGGTGTCGGTCGAAGGCGACGAGCACGTAGAGCCCGATCGAGAGGATCTCGAGACCGAGGAAGATCACGATGAGGTCGTTGGCCTGGGTCATCAGGACCGCGCCGGCCGCGGTCGCGAGGGCCAGGATGTGGAACTCCGCGCCCGTGACGCCCTGACGTCGGGCCCAGTCGTGGGCGACCAGGGCCGCCATGGCGAGGCTGAGCGCGATGACGGCCGTCGCGACCACCGAGAACCCGTCGAGCACGATCGCGTTGGCGATGGTGGTCGATGGTCCGTGGGCGTCGAGGTACGACCACTGGACGAAGGTCACCACGAAGGCCGCGAGCGACGCGAGCACCGTCACGGCCGTGGCCACGCTCGAACCGAGTCGTCCGCGCACGAGGGCCGTCGCGATCAGCAGCGCGAGGGACGCACCGAACAGGATCAGCACCGGCACGAGGGCCAGGTAGTGGATCGAGGGAATGGTCAGAGTCACTTGGATACCCCCGCCGGTGCGACGTGCTCGATGAGTTGCTGGACCGACGGCGTGATGCGGTCAAGGACGGGCTTGGGGAAGACGCCGAGCACGACGACGAGCACCACGACCGGCGCGATCACCCAGCGCTCGGGGTGTGAGGCGTCGCTGACCTCGGCGTTGGCCCCCGTGGCCACGCCGTGGAAGACCCGTTGGTAGCCCCAGAGCAGGTAGAGCGCCGCGAGCACCACCCCGAGGGTCGCCACGACCGCCCACCAGGCGTGGGTCGCGAAGGCGCCGATGAGGATCAGGTACTCGCTCACGAAGCCCGACAGGCCCGGCAGGCCGATCGAGGCGAGCATCACCACCGTGAAGAGCGCGGCGAGGACCGGCGCCGGCCCCTGCAGACCGCGCAGGTCCGCGATCGTCGCGCTCGAGCGCCGGCGTTCGATGAAGCCGATGATGAGAAAGAAGCCGGCCGTGATGACGCCGTGGTTGAACATCAAGAGCACCGCGCCGACCATGGCGATCTTCGAGCCGGTCATCACCCCGAGGGTCACGAAGCCCATCTGGGCGAGCGACGAGTACGCGACCAGCCGCTTCAGGTCCGGGGTGACCGCCGCGAGCGCCGAGCCGTAGAGGATGCCGATCACCGCGAGGGTGAGCAGCACCGGGCGCATCGTGGCGAGCGCGAGGGGCAGCAGGCCGACCGCGAAGCGCAGCAACCCGTACGAGCCGAGCTTGGCGAGCAGGCCCGACAGTTCCATCGAACCGGCCGTGGGCGCCTCGGCGTACGCGAGGGGCGACCAGGTGTGCAGCGGCCAGATCGGGGACTTGACCGCGAAGGCGATGGCGAAGGCGCAGAACAGCCAGACCGCGGTGCCGTGACTCATCGAGGTCGCCGCCAGCGCCCCGTAGGCGAAGGTGAGCGCCCCGCCGGTCTGGTGCTGGTGCAAGAAGCCCAGGTAGAGCAGCCCGGTGAAGAGGAAGGCCGAACCGGCGAAGGTGTAGACGAAGAACTTGAGCGCGGCCTTCGCGCGTTCGCGCCCGCCCCACTGGGCGACGATGAAGTAGCTCGGCACCAGGGTGAGTTCGAAGAAGATGAAGAACTCGAGCAGGTCGTGGGCGACGAAACTGCCGATGGTGAACGAGGTCAAGAGCAGCAACCAGCTGACGAAGGCGGGCTCGTGGCGCCGATCGCGCGCGCCAAAGATCGCGAGCACGAGGACCAGTGCCGCCAGCACCACGAGGAACAGCGAGATCCCGTCCAGGGCGACGTCGTAGGCGAGGCCGAAGGGCGCGGCCACGACCCAGCGTCCGACGAAGTCGAAGGTCTGGGCGCCCGCGACGTGGTTGTTGTAGAGCACGCTCACCACGAGGGTCAGCGCGAGTTCGACGACCGAGGTCACGGCGGCGACCACGTAGGCCGCGCCGTCGCGGCGACGCACGAGCATGGCGAGCCCCGCGCCCAGTATCGGCAGCAGGATGAGCACGGTTAACCAAAGTGACGAATGCATGCTTACCCGACCCTCGCGACGAGATAGACGACGACGACGCTCAGTCCGAGGACCATCGCGAGCGCGTAGTGACGAACGAATCCGGACTGGACCTTGCGCACGCCCTCGGCGCTGCGACGCACGCCGACCGCGACGCCGGAGACCGCGCCGTCGATCAGGCGCGGCTCGACGACGGTGTCGCCGAACTGCGCGGCGCGCGTGAAGGGGCGTCCGATGGTCGCGTCATAGAAGTCGTCCCAGCGCCAGACGCGCTCGAGGAAGACCCGTTCGTAGCGCGGCGACGACGAGCGGTCGCGCCAGATGGAGAACGCGGCGATGAGTCCCAGGATCGCCGCGACGATGTCGACGCCGGCGAGGGTGTACTGCGCGGCCACTGACGTGTGGCCGATCGCGGGGATGAAGCCGAAGGTCGGGTCGAGGAACCCCGCGAGCGAGTTGTGGTGGATCCACGGCAGGTCGATGACGCCGCCGACGGTCGAGAGGACCGCGAGCACGACGAGCGGCAGGGTCATGACCCAGGGCGACTCGTGCGGGTCGTGTCCGTGGGTCACCTCGCGGAACCGCTCGGTGCCGCGGAAGGTCAGAACGAAGAGCCGGCTCATGTAGTACGCGGTGAGAATCGCCGTCAGCACGCCGAGGATCCAGAGCACCCGCGAGTAGGAGTAGACGTTGGTGAGGATGTCGCCCTTGGACCAGAAGCCGGCGAAGGGCGGGATCCCCGAGATCGTCAGCCAGCCGATGAGGAAGGTCGGGAACGTGAGGGGCAGGAACTTGGCGAGCGCCCCCATCTTGCGTAGGTCCTGCTCGCCGTTGAGCGAGTGGATGACCGAACCCGATCCGAGGAAGAGCAGGGCCTTGAAGAAGGCGTGACTGATCATGAGGAAGATCGCGGCCGAGTAGGCGCCGGCGCCCACGGCGAGCACCATGTAGCCGATCTGGGAGACCGTCGAGAAGGCCAGCACCTTCTTGATGTCCTTCTGGGACGTGGCGATCGTCGCCGCGACGAAGGCGGTGAGCCCGCCGATGACCGCGATCGTGGCGCGCCCCGAGGTCGAGAGGGCGAGCACGGGCGCCATGCGCACGAGCAGGTAGACGCCCGCGGTGACCATGGTCGCGGCGTGAATCAGGGCCGAGACGGGCGTCGGGCCCTCCATGGCGTCCGGGAGCCAGTTGAACAGGGGGATCTGGGCGCTCTTACCGGTGGCGGCGAGCAGCAACGCGAGCACCGTCAGCGTCGCCACGGTCGGCGACAGGGTGCCCGCGCCCGAGAAGACCCGCAGGTAGGTCAGCGTGTGCAGGTGGGTGAACAGCAGGAACATCGCCACGAGCATCCCCATGTCACCCACGCGGTTGTAGATGAAGGCCTTCTTGCCGGCCGAGGCGGCGCTGTCGCGGTCGAAGTAGTAGCTGATCAGCCAGTAGGAACAGACGCCCACGCCCTCCCAGCCGACGAAGGTCAGCACCAGGTTGTTGGCGAGCACGAGGGTCAGCATCGAGAAGACGAAGAGGTTCAGGTACAAGAAGAACTTGCGGAAGTCCCGTTCGCCGTGCATGTAGCCGATCGAATAGAGGTGGATCAGCGTCGAGATACCGGTCACGAACAGCGCCATGGTCACCGACAGCGGGTCGATGAGCAGCGCCGCGGGCACGTGCAGCGTGCCCGCGTCGATCCACGTGAAGAGGTTGACGGTGATCTCGCGCTTGGAGTCGTGCAGCAGGCTGATGAAGGCCCAGACGCTGAAGACGAAACTGAGCCCGACCGCCGAGGTGCCGATCGTGCCGACGGCCTTCTCCGAGAGGGCCCGCCCGAAGAGCAGTACCACGAGGAAGCCCGCGAGGGGCAACAGCAGAATCAGTGTGGCGACGTGTGCCATCTCAACCCTTCATCTCGGAGAGTTCGTCGACCGACGTCGAGGACCGTCGACGGAAGACCGACACCACGATGCCCAGACCCACGGTGACCTCGGCCGCGGCGACCACCATGACGAAGAAGACGGCCGCCTGTCCCCCGATGTCCGACAGCGTGCGCGAGAACGTGACGAAGGTCAGGTTCACCGCGTTCAGCATCAGCTCGAGGCACATGAACATGATCAGGGCGCTGCGCCGGGTCATGACGCCAAAGGCGCCGATGCCAAAGAGCAGGGCCGCGAGGACGAGGTACCACGCCGCGGGGACGTTCATGACTGGCTCCCTTCCGCGTCGGCGGCGCGTTCGCGCCGCGCGAGCAGCACCGCGCCGACCACCGCGACGATGAGCAGCGCCGCGGTCGCCTCGAAGGCGAACAGGTAGGTGGTGAAGACCGCGGTGCCGATCTGGGTGACGTTCTTCGAACCCGTCGCGAGCGGCTGGCCCGAGGACGAGACCGCGATCGCGCCGGTGACCCAGTGCGAGCGGGCGAAGAGGGTGATCAGGCCCGCGACCGTGATCAGCACGCCGACCCCGGCGAAGACGCGCTGGCCGACCAGCGGCTCGACGCGCACCGTCTCTCGACGGTCGACGCCGAGGAACATGATCACGAAGAGGAAGAGCACGACGATCGCGCCGGCGTACACGATGATCTGCACCGCGGCGAGGAAGTCAGCGGACTGGGCGACGAAGGCGACGGCCACGCCGAAGAGCGCGAGGATGAGGCTGAGCGCCGAGTGCACCGGGTTGCGCATGGCGAGCACCCCCACCGCGCCGACGAGGATCAGCAGCGCCGAGGTGAGAAAGACCAGCACGTCGGGGATGGCGTAGGCGGTGGCGATCACTTCGATCCCTCCTTGCGCCGCGCCGTCTTGGCGCGCGTCGCGTCGATTCGCGCCTTGAGTCCGCGCAGGCTGCTCGGCACGTCCTCGGGCTGGAGGTGACGGAAGAAGGCGGTGCGCAACTGCTTGGAACCCGTGGCCTCGTCGTCGCGGTTCTCGGACTGTCCGGCCTCGGCGGCGCGCACGCCCACGCCGAGGTCGCCGGTCCACTGGACGACGCCCTCGAAGTCCGCGGCGCCCGCGGGCGAGGTCGCGCGCATCCAGCCGCCGGTCATCTCGGCCTCACCCTCGCGCCAGTCCTCCCACGGCAGTCGCTGGGGGAAGCCCTGGTCGTCGACGAGCAGTTCGGCCTTGGTGTAGATCGCGTCGGCGCGGTTCGTGAACGAGAACTCGAAGAGCTTGGACTCGGTGATCGCCTGGGTCGGGCAGGCCTCGACGCACATGTCGCAGTGGATGCAGCGCAGGTAGTTGATCTCGTAGACGTAGCCGTACCGCTCGCCGGGGCTGACCGGGTGGTCCGGCGGGTTGTCCAGGCCGCGCACGTAGATGCAGTCCACCGGGCACACCCCGGCGCACAGCTCGCAACCGATGCACTTCTCCATCCCGTCCTCGTACCGGTTGAGGACGTGGCGACCGTGCTGGCGGGGCTGCTTGGGACGCTTGGCCTGCGGGTAACTCGTGGTCACCCGGGCACGGCCGAGGTGGCGAAAGGTGAGCTTGAAGCCACCGAAGAAATCGAGGGGGCTGGCCATCAGTCCTTCTCCCTATCTGTCCAGGCACGGAGCACGCGTCCGGGCAGCGGTCGTTCGCCGACCGGGGGCAGGATCGAGTCGGCGCTCTCCTCACGGCCCTGGCCGAGCACGAAGGCGCGCGTCAGCACCGTCCAGGCGAGGATCACGAGCGCCGCCATCAAGAAGCCCCACGACGGACGGATGAGGAAGCCCGCGACGATGAGCATCCACCCGAGGCTGAGCGGGATCAGGCGCTTCCAGCCGAGGTTCATGAGCTGGTCGTAGCGCAACCGAGGCAGCGCCGCGCGGAACCACACGTAACCGAAGGCGAAGCCGACCGTCTTGGCGAGGAACCACAGGATCGGGAAGACCCAGCGCACGTGGGGGATGTTCGGCACCCAGCCGGCCGGTCCGCCGAGGAAGAGGGTCACGATGATCGCCGACATCGTGATCGTGTTCATGAACTCGGCGAGGAAGAACAGCGCGAATCGCAGCGACGAGTACTCGGTGTGAAAGCCCCCGACCAACTCGCTCTCGGCCTCGACGACGTCAAAGGGCGGACGGTTGAGCTCCGCGGTGATCGCGATGAGAAAGACGACAAAGGGCACGATGCCGAGGCGGATCAGGTTCCAGTGCCACACGCCGTGGGCCTGGGCCGCGACGATGTCGTGGGTGGACAACGAGCCCGTCGCGAGCACGACGGTCACGATGGTCATGCCGAGCGCGGCTTCGTAACTGATCATCTGGGCGCTCGCGCGCACCGCGGACATGAGCGGGTACTTCGAGCCCGACGACCAGCCCGCGAGGATCACGCCGTAGACCGAGATCCCCGACATCGCGAGCATCAGCAAGATCCCGATCGGGGGGTTCGCGACCTGGAGCAACACCGGGTGTCCGGCGATGTCGACCGTCCCGCCGATCGGCACGATCGAGAACGTGATCAGCGCCGGTACGAGCACGAGGTAGGGCGCGAGCTTGAAGGCGAACCGGTCGGCCTCGGCGGGCAGCAGGTCCTCTTTGAAGAAGAGCTTGACCCCGTCCGCGAGGGTCTGGAGCAGCCCGAATGGTCCCCACCGCTGGGGTCCGATGCGGCTCTGCATGTCCGAGATCGCCTTGCGCTCGAACCAGATCATCAGCGTGACCGAGCCCATCAGCGCCGCGAAGCCGACCAGCACCTTCACGATCACGATGATGAGGACCGCCCAGGTCACCCCGTGAGCGAAGAGCGGGTCCACCGTTGCCAGCCAGGAGGTCATCGCGTCTCCAATCGAACCTGCGTGATCACCGCGTGTCGGTCGAACAGCGACGCCAGGGCGTCGGTCCCGTCGGCCGCGCGCGTGCCCACCGGCACGCTCGCCACGCCCCGGGCCACCTGGTCGTCGAGGGCGACCGGCAGGGCAATCGCACCGCGGTCGGTGCGCACCGTGACCACGTCACCCGGCACGGCGCCCAGCCGGTCGAGGTCGAAGTGGTTGAGCGCGACCGTGGTCGTCGGCACCAGGCCGTCCAAGTCTGAGGAACCGCGCACCGCGACGCCCCCGTCGTAGAGTCGCCGACCGGCGAACACGCGCAGCGCGTAGGCGTCGGTGGGCGGCACGACGACGGGCTCGGCGGCGACGTCGGCGAGGGTCGCCGCGAGGGTCGACCCCACACCGGCGACGTCGAGGGTGATCGTGTCGCCGCCGTGGGAGGCGAGCCCGGCGGTGTCGGTCGAGCGCAGCCCGGGGATCGCGATCGGGTCGAGGCGCGAGCGAAGGAATCGCTCCGAGCGACCGACGACGACACCGTCGCTCGTCGCGTCGTTCAGCACCGAGAGCGCCGGGTACCCGGTCGTCTCCTCGATGGCCTTGGCCGTGAGTTCGATGGAGGCGAGCCCGAGGTTCTGGCCGAACTCCTCGGCGAGCTCCGAGACGATCGTGACGTCGGACCACGCCGAGCCGGGGGCGCCGACCTTGGCCGTCACGGCGCTCACGCGTCCTTCGAGGTTGGTCACCGTGCCGCTTCGCTCGTGCTGGACCGTGGCGGGCAGCACGACGTCCGCGTAGGCGAGCGTCGCGCCACCGTGGCCGGTGACCGCGACGACCGAGGCGCGCTCGAGGGCGGCCGTGGCGTGGGCGACGTCAGCGACGTTACCGAGGAGGCACCCGCCGAGCAGTAGCAGGGCCCGCTGGTCACCCGCGATCATCGCGTCGAGTTGGGCGAGCGCGTCGCGCCCGTTCGCGCTGCGGTCGAAGCCCCGACCCGGGCGCAGCCGCGGGGCGAGCCCCATGTCGAGCGCGCCCATGACGTTGCCGCGTCGCAGGGCGGGCAGGAAGGTCGCGTCGGGGTAGCGCGAGGCCAGGCGGCGGATCGCCGCCTCGACGACGCCGGCGTGCTCGGCGAGGTTGGCGCGACCGACGACGAAGACGACCCCGCGGCCGGTGTCGCCGAGGAGGTTGTGGGCGGTGGTGAGCTCGAACTCGTCGAGACCGAGACCGTGGGGCGCCGTGCCGTTGGCCAGCGCCTCGGCGACCTGGTCCACGTCACCGGGACGGACCGGCAGCGCGACGCGGGCGTGGCGACGCAGCGCGCTCGGACCGGCGGCGAACTCCACCAGGTTGGTCGCGCCCGAGACGATCCGCGGACGCAGGCGCAAGAACAGCACCGGCAACTCCTCGCGCAGGTCGCCCGTGATCGTCACCACCGTCGCCGCGTTGGCGGCCTCGTCGATGGTCGCCTTGGGCAGGGCCTGGATCAGCGTCGCGTCGAGGCCGTCGCCGTACTGGGCGTCGAGGTGCTCGCTTGCGAGCACGCCGCGCACGAAGCGCTCCCAGGCGAAGGCGCCCTCGTTGGTCAGCGCCGCGCCGCCGATCGCCCCGACGCCGTCGGGGCTCGTCGCGGCGTCACGCAAGATCGTGGCCGCGGCGCGCAGCGCCTCGCTCCACGAGGTCGCCACCAGCGCACCGTCGCGGCGCACCATGGGCTCGGTGACGCGGCTGCGCGGGTCGAGCGGATCGGTCAGCTCGGCGTTGCCGTCGACGGCGTCGAGGGTGAACCGGCCCTTGTCGCACAGCCAGCCCCGGTTGACCGGGTCGCTGTCGACGCCGAGCACGCGCGTGAGGCGGTTGCCCGAGGACTGCACGGCGATCCGACAGCCCACGGCGCAGGCCGTGCACGTGCTCTCGACCTGCTCGAGGTCCCAGGGGCGGGCGGTGAAGCGGTAGGGCTTGGCGGTCAGCGCCCCGACCGGGCAGATCTGGACCACGTTGCCCGAGAAGACCGAGTCGAAGGGAACGGTCGGCGACGGCGCGACCTCGATGAGGTCGCCGCGGCCGGCGAAGTCGATCTGGGCGTCGCCGGCGACCTCGGCGGCGAAACGAGTACAGCGCGAGCACTGGATGCAGCGCTCGCGGTCGAGCAGCACGAGCTCGCCGATCTCGATCGGCTTGACGAAGTGGCGCTTCTCCTCGACGAAGCGGGTCTCGCCCGAACCGTGGGCGAGGGACTGGTCCTGGAGCGGGCACTCACCGCCCTTGTCGCAGACCGGGCAGTCGAGGGGGTGGTTGGCGAGCAGAAACTCGAGCACGCCGTCCTGGGCCTTTTTGACCTTGTCGGACTCGGTGTTGACCGACATCCCGTCGTTCACCCGGATGTAGCAGGCCGGCTGGAGCGTGGCGCCGCGCGGGCCCTCCACTTCGACGAGGCACATGCGACAGACCCCCACCGGCTCCATGCGCGGGTGGTAGCAGAAGCGCGGGATGTAGACGCCCGCGTGTTCGGCCGCTTCGATCAGTAACTCGCCCGGCTGAGCCTCGACGGCTCGTCCGTTCAGGGTGATGGACACGGTGGTTCGCGTCTGGTCAGTCATGCGGGCAGCCCCCGTGTTGTACGTGCGCGTAGAAGTCGTCGCGGAACATCGAGATGGCCGCGTTGATCGAAGATGGCATCGAGGGCCCCAGCACGCAGATCGTCGTCTGCTGGGGCGGCCAGGTCAGTCCCGGCGCGATGTTGTCACAGAGGTCGAGCAGCAGGTCGACGTCCTCGACGCGCCCGCCGCCGTGCTCGAGGCGGTACAAGATGCGCTCGAGCCAGCCCGAGCCCTCCCGACAGGGGGTGCACTGACCGCAGGACTCGCGTGAGAAGAACTTGATGATGCGCCAGGTCGCGCGCACCACGCAGGTGGTCTCGTCCATGACGACGATGGACCCCGAGCCGAGCATCGAGCCCTTCTCGGCGACCTCGTCCTGTCCGAGGGGGACGTCGAGCAGTTCGGGACCGAACCACGGCGCCGAGACCCCGCCGGGGATGATCGCCTTGATCGCCCGGTCGTCGATGACCCCGCCACCGAGCTGGGGGTCGTAGATGAGGTCGCGGAAGGTGTTCTTCACCATCTCGATCTCGAAGACCCCCGGATTGCGCACCCGGCCCGAGAGCGCGAAGAGCCGCGTACCCGCCGAACGGCCGGCCCCGAGCGCCGCGAACGCGGCGCCGCCGTTGAGCACGATCCAGGGCATGTTGGACATCGTCTCGACGTTGTTGACCACCGTCGGCTCGCCGTAGAGTCCGGTGACCGCGGGGAAGAAGGGGGGCTTGATGCGCGGAAAGCCGCGCTTGCCCTCGAGGGCCTCGATCAGCGCCGTCTCCTCGCCACAGATGTAGGCGCCGGCGCCGGGGTGCACGACGAGGTCCAGGGAGAACGAGGAGCCGAAGATCTTGCGTCCGAGCGCGCCGTGCTCGTAGGCCTCGTTGATGGCCTGCTGCACGCGCTCGAGGCCGAGGGCGAACTCGCCGCGCAGGTAGATGAAGGCCTGGGTGACCTGCAGGGCGTAGGCCGCGATGATGACGCCTTCGACCAGCTGGTGGGGGTCGCGCTCGACCAGGTAGTGGTCCTTGAAGGTGGCGGGCTCGGATTCGTCACCGTTCACGACGAGGTACGACACCGGAGACTTGCGCAGCATCGACCACTTGCGCCCCGCCGGGAACCCGGCGCCGCCGCGCCCGAGCAGCGACGCGGCGTCCACCTCGGCCGCCACCTGTTCGGGGAACATGGTGAGCGCCTTGCGCAGTCCTTCGTACCCGCCGGTCTCGAGGTAGCGCGACAGCGTGTGCGAGTCAGCGAACTTGGCGCGTGACGAAACGATCTTGGGAGCGTCGAGGGAGGCCACTACTTCGCCTCCGTCGCCGCGCGGGCCTCGCGCGCGGCGCGCGCCTCGGCGCGCTCACCGGCGAGTTCCTCGCGGTCGACACGCAGCCCGCCGGAGCGACGGATCCGGATCAGCGTGCCGTGAGGCGGCACGTCGTGGTCGAGGCGACCGTTGCGCAGGTCGTCCACGAGTGCGTCGAAGAGGTCCGGGGTCGTCGTGCGCACGTAGCGGTGATTCACCTGCACGACCGGCGCGATGTTGCAGTCGGCCAGGCACTCGGTCTCTTCCAGGGTGAACAGCCCGTCGGGCGACGTGCCCCCCACCGAGCAGCCGAGCGTGGCGCTCGCGTGGGCGAGCAGCTCCTCGCCACCGGCGAGCAGGCAGGCGATGTTGGTGCAGACCCCCACGACGTACTTGCCGACGGGCTCGAGGTGGAACATGTCGTAGAACGCCGCCGTTCCGCGCACCTCGGCGGGCGTGGTGCCGGTGAGTTCGGCGATCTCGGCCATGGCCTCGTCGGTGACGTAGCCGTCCTGCTCCTGGGCCAGGTGCAGCAGGGGCAGCATCGCCGAGCGTCGGCGCGGGTAGAGCGAGACCAGTTCCTCGGCTCGCTGGCGCAGGTCGGTGCGAAAATGGGTCATCGATCTACCTCTCCCATGATGGGGTCGACCGTCGAGATCACGGTGATGGCGTCAGACATCGAGCCACCGCGCATCAACAGCGGTACCGCCTGAAGATTCACGAAACTGGGGGCGCGCACGTGGATCCGGTAGGGCTTGGGACCCCCGTCGGACACCAGGTAGCACCCGATCTCCCCGCGCGGTGACTCGATCGCCGAGTAGACCTCGCCCTGGGGGACGCGGAAGCCCTCCGTGAAGAGCTTGAAGTGGTGGATCAGCGCCTCCATGGACTCGCCGATGCGCGCGCGAGGCGGCGGGGTCACCTTGGGGTCCTGGCTGCGGTAGTCGCCGCGCGGCATCATCGAGACGCACTGACGCACGATGCGGATCGACTCGCGGATCTCGTTCAGGCGGATCGCGTACCGGTCGAAGTTGTCACCGTAGGTACCCACGATGACGTCGAAGTCGACCTGGTCGTAGGCGAGGTAGGGCATCGTCCGGCGCAGGTCCCACGGCACGCCGGTCGAGCGCAGCAGCGGTCCGGTCACCGAGAGCGCGAGCGCCTCCTCGGCCGTGATCGGCGCCACGCCGACCATGCGCTCGCGGAAGATCGGCTGACCGGTGAGCAGCTGGTCGTACTCGTAGGTGCGTTCGTCGATCGTGTCGCAGATGACCGTGACGTCGTCCTCCCACCCGTCGGGCAGGTCGGCGGCGACGCCGCCGGGGCGCACGTAGTTGAGGTTGAGCCGCAGTCCGGCGGTCTTCTCGAAGAAGGCGA
>JAKAZI010000102.1 GCA_021809495.1 Actinomycetes bacterium
CGCACGTCCATCACCGTCAGGGACGGGTTGTCATCGATGAAGATCTTCGCCGGTGCGAGGAAACTGAACGCCTCGTGGGCGATCCGCCAGTCGTTGTCGTTGAGGTCTCCGGTGCGCAGCTTCGACGAGTCGATTCGAGCCGTCGACGCGAGGATGCGCTCGGCCAACTCCTGTCGGCTCATCTCGAGCGAGAAGTAGAGCGCGGGCCGTCCGACGACGGCGCCGACGTGCACGAGGACGCCGAGGGCGAACGCGGTCTTACCGGTACCGGGTCGGGCGCCCACGATGGTGAGACTGGTCGGTTGGAGCCCCTGGAGCACGAGGTCGAGCGACCGGTAACCCGTCTCCAGTCCGTTCAGCTGCCCCCGGGTCTCGCCGCGGGTCTCGAGGATGTTGGCCTCTTCGAGCAGCAACCCCTGGAGCAGCGAGACCGAGTCGATGCGTCGGTTGTCGGCGATGGCGTTGATCTTGCGTTCGGCCTCGTCGATCAGTCCCACCACGTCGTCGGTCGGGCGATAGGCGACGTCCACCACCTCGCCGGCGACCGCGATCAGGCGCCGTTGCTGGGCCTTGTCGCGCACGATCTCGGCGTAGTGCTGGGCGTTCGCGGCCGACGGCGTGTTGAGCTGGAGCGACGACAGGACCGCGAGCTCGACGGCAGCGGCACCGTGTTCTTGGAGTTTCGCCTGAACCGTCACGTAGTCGACCGGTTCGGCCGCGTTGACCAGCGCGACGATGGCGGTGAAGATCTGCCCGTGCAGAGGGCGATAGAAGTCCTCCGCGCTCACCGTCTCGTACGCGATGCTCACGGCCTCCGGTGACAGAAGCATTGCGCCGATGAGCGACTCCTCGGCTTCGAGGGCGCTCGGGGGTACCCGGCCGCCGCCCGGCAGCGTACGGCTACGGTCCGATTCAAGTTGCGTCATAAGACATCAACGGTCGCCGACAACGCCTGTGGAACGCAAGAACAACAACGTGGGGAAAACCCTGTGCTCAACCTCACCACCCCATCCTGCACCGTCCCTGTGACACGCCCAGAACGCAACGACGCGCCGGGAAGAACCCGGCGCGTCGTCACCACTCGGAAACTGGGAGTTACTTGGCGACCACCTCGACGGTGATCGTGGCCTCCACGCCGTCGAACAACGTGGCGCTCGCCGTCGCCGAGCCGACCTCCTTGAGGTGCTCGGCGAGGTGGATTGCCGTGCGGTCGAGGGAGATCCCCGTCGCGGTACGCAGGGCGTTGACGATGTCGGCCTCGGTCACTGAACCGAACAGGCGACCATTGCTGCCCGCGCGCGCCGCCACCGTGACCGTCGCGGCCTCTATGACGGAACGCTGGGTCATCGCCGCTTCGCGACTCTGGGCGTCGCGCAGGTCGCGCGACTTTCGCATCGACGCGGCCTGCAACTCCATCGTGTCGGTGGCGGCCAGCGCCACGCCCGTCGGGAGCAGATAGTTCCGCGCGTAGCCAGTCTTGACGTCCACGATGTCTCCGCGACGTCCGAGTCCCTGGACATCACTGCGCAACAAGATCTTCATTCGCCGACCTCCTCGGAAGACATGAACACCGCGGCCGCTTCGCTCGCGTCCTCGAGCATCGCGTCGTCGGCACTGACCTCAGGCGCTTCGACCTCGGCCACGGCCGCGTCACGGTCGGGGCGCGGACCGCGCGGTCCGCGGTCGTCACGGCCACCGCGGCCGCCGCGACGCTCGGTCACGGTCCGCTGGGTGTAGGGCAGGAGCGCCAACTCGCGGGCGGTCTTGATCGCGTCGGTGACGTCACGCTGGTGCTGCTGGCAGTTGCCCGACACCCGGCGCCCGCGGATCTTGCCGCGGTCCGAGATGTACTTGCGCAACTGGGCCAAGTCCTTGTAGTCGACCGTGCCGACGCCGTGCTGGCAGAAGGCGCACGGCTTCTTCTTCACGCCGCGGCGCGTGTCGATCTTCGGCGCGCGCTTTGGCGGCTTGGGGTTATTGATACGTGGCATTAGAAAGGCTCCTCGTCGTAGGCGTACGTGGTGGGTTCGTTGGTTCGGGGCGTTGATGGGCGTTCGGCGTCGCGGTACGGCGCGTCGGGACGCGGCGTCTTGGTGACGGCCGCGGTGGCGAAGCGCAGTGATGGGGCGATCTCGTCGGCGTTGATCTCGACGATCGAACGCTTGTCGCCGTTCTCGGTCTCCCAGCTGCGCTGCTCCAGCCGGCCCGTGACGACCACGCGGGTGCCCTTGGACAGCGAGTTCGCGGCGTTTTCGGCCATCGGGCCGTACCCGGTCACCTCGAAGTACGAGACGCGCTCTTCCCACTCCTGGGTCTGGCGGTTCTGCCAGCGCCGGTTCACCGCCACTGACAGGCGAACCGCGGCCTGGCCGCTGTTGAGGAACTTCAACTCCGGATCGCGCGTGATGTTGCCCACGATCGTGATGGTGTTGTCAGGCATCTGCTCTCCTTAACCTTCTTCGGAGCGGGCCGGTGCCGTCGCTGGGACGCGACGAGTGGTCCGCTCGATTCGACGAAGAATCTTGAAGCGCAGGACTTCATCGGACAGGGTCAAGATCCGGTGCAGCTCGTCGACGGTCGCCGTTACTCCGGCGAACTCGACGAGTACGTAGTAACCCTCTTTGCGCTTCTTGATCTCGTACGCCAATGGGCGCTTACCCCAACGGTCGATGGTTCCTGGGGTTCCACCATTCGTACGGATTGTCTCGAGTGCTCGGTCGAGCGCTACCTGGATCAACTGTGCATCGACGGCGGTGTCGAAGACAATCATGGTCTCATAGGGCCTCATGGCCACTTCCTTTCCCTCTGGTCCGGCGTGCCGGGCTGCGCGGAAAACGCAGCAGGGTTCGTTCCCATCACCGATGGGACCGATGAGTCTAGCCCAGGGGGCTGATTTTGGCTAGTCGAGCCAACCCGCGGGTGTCGGGTAGACCTCGGATTCGTCGGGGAATGTCCCGGCGCGAACGTCGTCGCGGTACCGCGACACGGCGTCGGTGATCGCCGAGCCAAGGTCGGCGTAGCGGCGGACGAACTTCGCGGGCTTACGGTTCGAGAGCCCGAGCAGGTCGTGGAAGACGAGCACCTGTCCGTCGGTGTCCGGTCCGGCACCGATGCCGATCGTGGGGACATCGAGGGCCTCGGTCACCATCGTCCCGACCACGGCGGGGACGCCCTCGATCACGATGGCGTAGACGCCCGCCTCCTGGAGGGCCAACGCGTCATCGACCAGGGCCTGGGCCGCCTCGCGCGTCTTGGACTGGACCTTGAACCCTCCGAAGGCGAGCACGCTCTGGGGCGTCAGGCCGAGGTGGCCCATGACGGGGATCTCGGCGTCGAGCAGCGCGCGCACGACGGCCAGCCGGTTTCGGCCACCCTCGAGTTTGACGCTCTCGGCTCCCGCCCGCACGAGGGCGGCGCCGTTGCGTACGGCGTCGGCCTCTCCAAGGTGGTAGCTCAGCCAGGGCATGTCGGCCACGACGTGGGCGATAGGGTGCGCGGCGGCGACCGCCGCCACGTGATGGACCATGTCCTCGATCGTCACGTGCAGGGTGTCGGCCTGACCGAGCACCACGTTCGCGAGCGAGTCACCCACCAGGATCATGTCGACGCCCGCGGCGTCGACGTAACGCGCACCCGGTTCGTCGTAGGCCGTGACCATGACGATCGGCTCGGCGCCATCACGGCGCTTGCGGGTCCGCAAGGTCAATACGCTCACACTCA
>JAKAZI010000002.1:0-55367 GCA_021809495.1 Actinomycetes bacterium
CCTACTTCAACAGGTGCTTGGCGACAACGACGCGCTGCACTTGGTTGGTGCCCTCGTAGATCTGGGTGATCTTGGCGTCGCGCATGAACCGCTCCACCGGGAAGTCTTTCGTGAACCCGTAGCCGCCGAGCAGCTGAACGGCATCGACGGTGACGCTCATCGCCGTGTCCGACGCGAAGGACTTGGCCGCCGCCGTCAGGTAGCTGAGGTTGTGGTCTGGGTCACCGTCGTCGATCGCGGCGCAGGCGCGGTAGACCAACGCCCGGGCGGCTTCGGTGCGAATGGCCATGTCGGCCAGCATGAACCGCAGGCCCTGCAGATCGCCGATCGGCGCGCCGAATGCGCGACGCTGGGTCATGTAGTGGGCCGCGTAGTCGATCGCCCCCTGGGCGATCCCCACGGCCTGGGCACCGATCGTCGGGCGTGAGCGGTCCAGGGTGTGCATGGCGATCTTGAAGCCGTCGCCTTCGGCTCCGATCCGGTGCGACGCCGGTACTCGCACGTCGTTAAAGACCACCTCGCCCGTGGGCGACGCCCGCAGGCCCAACTTGTCCTCGTGCTTGGGGAACTCCACGCCCTCGCCCTTCTCGACGAGGAAGCACGTGATGCCGCGCCCCTTCGCGTCGGGGTCGGTGCTCGCGAAGACCGTGTAGGTCTCTGAGACGCCCGCGTTGGTGATCCAGTACTTCGAGCCATTGATGATGTAGTCGTCGCCGTCGCGAACCGCTCGCGTGCGCATCGCCGCGACGTCAGAGCCGGCGTCGGCCTCCGAGAGGCAGTAGCTCGCCTGAATCTCCCCCGTCGCGATCCGTGGCAGGTACGCCTGCTTGACCTCCTCGGAGGCGAAGTTGATGACGGGCAGCATGCCCAACTTCGAGATCAACATCGTCACCGACGTCGACGCGCAGGCCCGCGCGATCTCTTCAGCCATGATCGCCTGGGTCACCGTGTCCGCGCCGGCGCCGCCGTAGGCGGCCGGCACACCGAGTGAGGGCAGTTCCATCTCGACGCAGGCGTCGAAACTCTTCTGGGGAAACACCTGGTCACGGTCGTACTCGGCGGCGAACGGCGCGATGCGCTCGTCCACGAAACCGCGCATGACGTCACGAAATGCCCGTTGTTCGTCAGTGAGTGTGTAGCTCATAGTGATCCTCTCAACCTTCAGCGATCGGTCGCGGTGACCAGTTCATCGCCGTTCACGGCGTCCGCGAAGGCCCGTTGGGCCACGTAACTGTGGGCGAGACCGGCGAAGGGGCTCGCGAGATGGTGGTCAACCGCGGTCGCGCTGAGCAGACCGAAGTGGTCGAGGGCGGCGCGAACGTCGCCGACCGTCGGACCCCGTCCGATCAGGCTCGCTCGCTTCGCGGCGACGACGGCGACACCGACGACGACGTCGTGACGGTCGTGCTCGTGGTCGAAGACCAACTTGGCGACTTCGTGCTCGGCGATGGTGTAGGCGTACCCACCGCCCGGCGCCGGCGTGCCCGCGCCGCTCCCGGCGAAGGGGTGCGGGGTGCGCTGGAGGCCAGCCTTGGGCGTACGGGCGAAGTCGGGGGTCGGCGTGGGCATCGTCGGACGCACCTCGCCGGCGGCGGGAATCGGAATAAACGTCGGTTGAGTCACCGTACGAGACTATCGCCGAACGCCGTTACACCTCGGTGAGCCACCCGTTGTAACGGTCGAGCTCGCCGCGCACCGCTTGAAAGTACGTCGACTGCAGCGTCGTGGTGACCGGTCCGGGCTTTCCCTCGCCGATTACGCGGTCGTCCACCGACGCGATCGGCACGACCTCGGCCGCGGTCCCGGTCAAGAACGCCTCGTCAGCGAGGTAGAGATCAGTTCGAATGAGCGTCTCGAAGCGCACCGTGATGCCGAGGTCCGTCGCGATCCGCACGATCGTCTCCTGGGTGATGCCCGGCAGCGCGCCGGCCTCGGAGGGCGGTGGGGTGAGCACGACGCCATCGCGCACGACGAACAGGTTCTCACCCGTGCACTCAGAGATGCGTCCGTCGGGCCCCAGCATGATGGCCTCGTCGTAGCCGGCCTTGATCGCTTCGACCTTGGCCAACCCGGAATTGAGGTACATCCCGGTGCCCTTGGCGGCGGTAGGCATGGCGTTGGGGTTGTGACGCTGCCACGAGGAGATCTTCATGCGCACGCCGTTCGCGAGACCATCGTCGCCGAGGTAGGCCCCCCACGGCCAGGCGGCGATCGCCACCTGGACCGGAGCCGGCAGGGGGTTCACGCCCATCTCGCCGTAGCCCAGGTACACCAGGGGGCGGATGTAGCACCCGTTGGGAAGGTCGTTCACGCGCACGACCTCGGTGACCGCGTCGCAGAGTTCGTCCAGGGAGAACGGCACCTCGATCATGAGGATCTTGCAGCTGCGCAGGAGGCGCGCCATGTGCTCACGCAACCGGAACACCGCGACCCCGCGGGGCGTCTTGTACGCGCGGATCCCCTCAAACGCACCGGTCCCGTAGTGCAGCCCGTGACTCAGGACGTGGGTCGTCGCGTCGTTCCAGTCGACGAGCGCGCCGTCCATCCAAATTTTCTCCGTCGGCGTTATGGGCATTACAACCTCTCTATCAGTCGTTGCGTGACGGCCGCCGTACCTCCGGCGACACCGTCGCGCTCAAAGTCTGCCACTGCGCGGGCGATGCGTTGTGCAGCATCACGTTCACCGAGGTGTTCGAGCATCAGCACCGCCGACGACACCGCCGCCAACGGGTTGGCCGTATCGGTTCCGACTATGTCGTGCGCGGCGCCGTGCACCGGCTCGAAGAGTGACGCACCGGTGCGAGCGGGGTTGAGGTTTGCGCTGGCGGCGTAGCCGATCCCCCCGCTCACCGCCCCCGCCAGATCCGAGAGGATGTCCCCGAACAGATTGTCGGTGACGATGATGCCGTAGCGGGCGGGGTTCTCCACCAGGTAAATACAGGCGGCGTCGACGTGGTTGTAGTCGACCGCCACCGAGGGGTACTCGGCGCTGACTTCGTCAACGACCCTCGACCACAGGTTGCCCGCGAAGGTGAGCACGTTGGTCTTGTGGACGAGGGTCAGTCGGGGTCGCTCGAGCGCCGCCGCGCGTTCGAAGGCGTAGCGAACGCAGCGCTCGACCCCGAAACGGGTGTTCACCGAACCCTGGGTCGCCACCTCGTGGGCGGTGCCGAATCGCAGGACGCCGCCCTCGCCGGCGTAGGGCCCCTCGGTGTTCTCACGGACGATCGCGAAGTCGAGACCCTCGGCGAGCGAGCCGGGCACCCCGTGGAACGGTCGGTAGTTGACGTAGAGGTCGAGTCCAAAACGCATGCGCAACAGCAGACCGCGCTCCAGGACGCCGCCGGGGATACGCGTGTCGCCGATCGCCGGACCAACCGCTCCGAGCAGGATCGCGTCGTGTGCGCGCAGCGCCTCGAGGGTCTCGTCGTCCAGGACGAAGCCGTCGCGCAGGTACCGCGCCGCGCCGAGGTCGAAGTTTGTCGTCGCCAGGGCGACGCCCGCCGCCTCGACCACCGAGAGCGCGGCTCGGACCACCTCGGGCCCGATGCCGTCTCCTCCGATAACCGCCACCCGATACGGCTCGTTGCTCGCCACGCCCACCTCCTTGATCCCCCCAGTCTGCTTGGCCCGCCCCCGATGGGGCAAACCCGCCCCGAGAACGCGCAACCCGACCACTAGAGTCAATGTCCTACCCAGGAGATGACACCTCATGGCTGGCGAGATCCATCGCATAACCAAAGAAACACTGGACAAACTCCGTGACGAATACCACCACCTGACTACCGTCGGGCGCACCGAGATCGCGCGCGTGATCGAGGCGGCCCGACTCCTCGGAGACCTCTCGGAGAACGGTGACTACCACGCCGCGAAGGACGAACAGGGCAAGATGGAGGCGCGGATCCGCCAGATCGACACGGTGATCAGAAACCACGAGCTGGTCGAGCGCGACTCGAACGCTGACGTCGTCCAGCACGCCACGATCGTGCGCGTCGTCTACGACGGCGACGGCGACGACGACGCCCAAGAGTTCTACATTGGTTCGATCGAGGAGAGGCCCGACGGGGTCCTCGTCGCGTCCCCGACCTCACCACTCGGCTCGGCCCTCCTCGGCCACGCCGTTGGCGACGAGGTGGAGTACGAGGCGCCGTCGGGCATGTTGCGCGTCCGAGTCGTGGGGCTGCGCTGACGTGGCCGGACAGACCCTCTTCGAGAAGATCTGGAACGAACACGTGGTCGCCAGCCCCACCGGCGCGCCGACGATCCTCTACATCGACCTGCACCTGATCCACGAAGTGACCAGTCCGCAGGCCTTCGACGGCCTGCGACTGAACCACCGCAGCGTCCGTCGACCCGACCGGACCCTCGCCACGGCCGACCACAACGTGCCCACCGACCCGCCCTCGACCCCGGTGGAGGACCCGATCTCGCGTCGCCAGCTCGACGCCCTCGACGAGAACTGCCGGGAGTTCGGCGTGACCCTGTTCCCGCGGGGTCACGAGAATCAGGGCATCGTGCACGTCATCGGCCCCGAGTTGGGCGTCACCCAGCCCGGCATGACCATCGTGTGCGGCGATTCGCACACCTCCACCCACGGTGCCTTCGGCGCCCTCGCCTTCGGCATCGGCACCAGCGAGGTCGAGCACGTCCTCGCGACCCAGACCCTCCCCCAGCAACGGCCCAAGACGATGGCGGTCACCGTCGACGGCACCCTGCCCGAGGGCGTGAGCGCGAAGGACCTCGTCCTCGCGATCGTCGCGCGGCTCGGCACCGGCGGCGGGGCCGGTTTCGTCATCGAGTATCGCGGCAGCGCCATCGCCGCGTTATCGATGGAGGGCCGCATGACCGTGTGCAACATGAGCATCGAAGCCGGGGCCCGCGCCGGTCTCGTCGGGGTCGACGAGACCACGATCGAGTACCTGCGCCACCGTCCGACCATCGCCACGGGCGACGCGTTCGAGGTCTTGGCGCAGCGGTGGCGGCACTTCACGAGTGACGCGGACGCGGTCTTCGACGCCGAGATCACGCTCCACGCCGACGAGATCGTGCCGTACGTGACCTGGGGCACCAACCCCGCCCAGGTGGTCGCCCTCGACGGTGTCGTGCCGTCCCCCGATGACTACGCCGACCCCGACCAGCGCGAGGCGACCGCGAGGTCGCTCGCCTACATGGGACTCGCCCCGGGCACGCCGATGCGCGACGTCGCCGTCGACGTCGTCTTCATCGGCTCGTGTACCAACTCGCGCATCGAGGACCTACGCGCCGCGGCCCGCGTCGCCGAGGGCGGTCACGTCGCGGCGGGCGTGCGCGCCCTCGTGGTGCCGGGTTCGCATCGCATCAAGGCCGAGGCCGAGACCGAGGGGCTCGACCGCATCTTCCTCGACGCCGGATTCGAGTGGCGCGAACCCGGGTGTTCGATGTGTCTGGGAATGAACCCCGACCAGCTCACACCGGGTCAGCGCAGCGCCTCGACGTCGAACCGTAACTTCGAGGGCCGCCAGGGCCGCGGTGGACGAACCCACCTGGTGTCACCCGCGATCGCCGCGGCGACGGCTCTCGCCGGCCACTTCGCCACACCGGCGGTGCGCTGATGAAGGCCGTGACACTCATCGAGGGCCGCGGCGTCCCCCTCGGACGCTCCGACGTCGACACCGACCAGATCATCCCGTCGGGGTGGCTGAAGCGAGTCGAGCGGACCGGGTTCGGACGCGGACTCTTCAGCGAATGGCGCGACGACCCGCAGTTCGTGCTCAACCAGTCCGCCTACCAGGGCGCCACCATCTTGCTCGCGGGACCGCGGTTCGGCACCGGATCGTCGCGCGAACACGCGGTCTGGGCCCTCATGGACTACGGCTTCGAAGCCGTCATCGCCCCGTCCTTCGGCGACATATTCCGCAACAACTCGTCCAAGCAGGGACTCGTCACCGTCCAGCTGCCCGCCGAGGACGTCGACGAGATCGCCCAGATGGTCACGCGCGACCCGGCGTTGCTGCTCGTGATCGACGTCGAGGGCCTGAACGTCGAGGTCCCCGCCCTGGGCTGGCACCGCACGTTCGTGCTCGACCCGATGACCCGCGAGCGGCTCCTCAACGGCTGGGACGACATCGGGTTGACCCTGCGCCACGTCGACGAGATCGACCGGTACGAAGCGACCACCAACGCCCCGACGCTCGCCGGTCGCTTCGACCACGACGGCCACGTCGTGGCCTGAACCGGTTACCCCGTGTCCCTCTCGTCACGCGGACCCGGGGACGCGGCGCGGGTCGTCGTCTACACCCTCGGCGGCACGATCGCCTCGACCGACGTAGACGGCACCGGCGGCGTGCGGCCGAGCCTGGCCGGCGCCGAGTTGCTCGGTCCGGCGGCGCAGTCGCTCGGCGACCTCGTGGTCGACGTGGTCGGTGTCCGTCAGGTGCCCTCGGGCGAGCTCACGCTTGCCGACGCGATCGACCTGAGCCATCGGATCCGCCGCGACCTCGACGGCGGCTACGACGGCGCGGTCGTCACCCAGGGAACGGACACGATCGAGGAATTCGCTTTCGCGTTGGACCTGCTCACCTCGGGTGACGCGCCGATCGTCGTCACCGGTGCCATGCGCCACCCCGGCGAGCTCGGTGCCGATGGACCGGCCAACGTGGCCGCGGCGCTTCGCGTCGCGAGCGATCCCGTGATGCGCGGCCTCGGTGTCCTCGTCGTCATGAACGACGAGGTCCACGCGGCCCGCTTCGTGCGCAAGACGAATTCAGCGAACCTCGCCGCGTTCACGTCGTGGACCACGGGGCCCATCGGACGGGTGCTCGAGGGTCGCACCAGGCGCTACGTCAGCCCACCGCGCCTCGCGCGCGTGCTCGATCCCGCCCAGTGTCTCGGCGACGTGCCCCCCGTACTGCTGGCGAGCTGCGTGCTCGGCGTCGACGGACGACTGCTGGAACGGGCCGTCGACCTCGGCTACGCGGGGGTCGTCGTCGAAGGTTTCGGCGGGGGCCACGTCCCCGCACGACTGGTCGAACCGCTCGCGACCCTCGCCACCGTGATGCCCGTCGTCCTCGCCTCGCGCACCGGCGCCGGCGACGCCCTCGAGTCGACCTACGGCTACGAAGGCTCCGAACGGGACCTCCTCGCGCGCGGTCTGATCAGCGCTGGCTTCCTCGACGGACGAAAGGCCCGGGTGCTACTCAGCCTGCTGCTCAGCACGGGGGCCGCCCCGGCGCAGGTCGCGGCGGCGTTCACGCTGCTGCACCAGTCGGCGACGGGTCTCGCGTAACCCGTCGAGTCGTCCTACGCTCTCGGTAGCACCGACGAGGAGCGCCATGGTTCCATTCCCGTACGCCGACGAGTACCCGATCAATCGAGCCCTCCCCGAAGAGGGGGCGCTTCGAAGCGACGTGCTCGCCGAACTCGAGGACCTCGCCAGACGTGAGGACCGGACCTGGGAGACCGGTCAGTGCTCGGGCACGATGTACTGCGGTGACCACGATCACTACGACTTCTTGAACCAGGCGTTCTCGTACTTCTCGCACGTCAACACCCTCCAGCGCGACATGTGCCCGAGCGCCACCAAGTTCGAGGCCGAGATCATCGCGATGACCCTGGACCTGCTCGGGGCCGATTCGCGTTCCGCCACGCCCGCTGGACTCGTCACCTCCGGGGGTTCGGCCTCCATCGCCCACGCCGTGCTCGCCTATCGCGAGGCCGCTGCGGGGTCGGTCGGTCGAGCCAACATGATCAAGCCCGAGACGGCCCACCCCGCCTTCGACAAGGCGGGCCACCTCTTCGGCGTCGAGATGCGCGTCGCACCCGTCGATCCCGCCACCGCCCAGGTCGACCTCGACTGGGTGCGCGACCACGTCGACGCCAACACCGTCGCCCTCGTCGGCTCGGCCTGCAACTACGGCTACGGCACGATCGATCCGATCACCGAGCTCGGCGAGATTGCGCTCGATCGCGGCGTCGGACTTCACGTCGACGGGTGCCTCGGGGGCTTTATCCTGCCCTTCGGACGCGAGCTCGGCTACGTGGATGCGCCCTTTGACCTCTCGGTACCCGGGGTCACGTCAATGTCGGCCGACACCCACAAGTACGGGTACGCGCTCAAGGGCACGAGCGTCCTGTGCTTCGCCGACCGGGCGCTGCGCAACAGCCAGTACTTCTACCAACCCGACTGGTCCGGCGGCAAGTATTGCTCGCCGGGCATGGACGGCTCACGTTCCGGCGGTCTGCTCGCGGCCACGTGGGCCGCGATGGTGCACCTGGGCCGATCGGGCTACCGCGACTACGCCCGTCACATCTTCGAGACCGCCGCCGCGATGCAGCGCGCCGTGCTCGAACACGATCAACTTCGCATCATCGGATCCCCGAGCTTCCTCTTCTCGTTCACCTCAGACGACTTCGACATCTATCACGTCAACGACTTCCTGCGCACCCGGGGCTGGCGACTGAACGGCCAGCAGTACCCCAACGCCCTCCACATGGCCGTGACCCGACCCCAGACCCAACCCGGTGTGCTCGAGCGCTGGCGGGCAGACCTCGCCGACGCCGTCGACTACGCCGTGGCCCACGCCGACGACCCGGCTCAGTCGGGCGCGATCTACGGCGGCGTCGCGGGCGGGCCGACGTCCGAATCCGACGACATCATCAGGTTCTTCATGGCCGACATGATGGACCAACAACAGTCGATCCCCGATTAGCCGTGGACGACGCGCTGTACCTCGTGGTCGACCTGGGCACCGGCGGCCCGAAGGTGGGACTCGTGGACTCAGGTGGCTCGCTCGTCGACCACGTCGTGTACCACGTCACGACGACCTTCGCCGACGACGGTCAGGCCACCCAGGACGCGAACGAGTGGTGGACACTCATCGTCCAGGGTGCCCGACGCCTGCTGGGCGATACCGAGCGCGCCCGACGCGTGCGCGCCGTCGGCGTGACCGGACAGTACGGGTCGACGGTACCGGTGGACGCCGCGGGCATCCCGACGGGGCCCTGTCTCACCTGGATGGACACCCGCGGCGGCCCCTTCAGTCGCCGCGCCGTCGGCGGGCCGGTTCAGGGGTACAACCCCCGCGCGGCGCTCACGTTCATCCGTCACAGCGGCGGTGCCCCCTCGACCGCCGGCGCCGACCCGGTGGGCCAGATCCTCTACCTCGAACACGAGCACCCCGCGATCGTCGCCGCGACGCGCTGGTACCTCGAACCCGTCGACTACGTCACGATGCGCTTGAGCGGCGTCGCCTCGGCCACGCACGCGTCGCGCCTGGCGATGTGGATGACCGACAACCGACGCCTGACCGAGTACCGCTACGACCCGGTGCTCCTGGGTCTCGTGGGGTTGAGCGACGAACGACTCGCCCCCCTCGTCCCCTTCGGCTCGTGCGTGGGTCCGGTCCAGCCGAGCGTCGCGGCCGACCTCGGTCTCGCGCCGTCGACCGTGGTCGCGACCGGTATCCCCGACCTGCACGCCGCGACCATCGGGTCGGGTACGACCGAGCTCTACGCCACGCACCTCGCGCTCTCGACCACGTCGTGGATCAGCTGTCCGGTACCAGCGAAGAAGACCGACATCGTGCACTCGATCGCGTCGATACCGGGACTCGACAACGATCACTACCTGGTCATCAACAACCAAGAGACCGGGGCGCGCGCCCTCGCCTGGATCCGCGACCGACTGCTCTCTTCTGGTACCCCCAGCACGTTCGACGAGCTCACGGCCCTGGCCCGCACCTCGAACGCCGGAGCGAACGGGGTTCGCTTCTCCCCGTGGCTCGCGGGCGAGCGGTCCCCGGTGGACGACAAACGCGCGCGCGGCGGCTTCGCCAACCTGTCGGTCACGACCACGACCGCCGACCTCGTGCGCGCCGTGCTCGAGGGGGTGGCCGCGAACAGCGCCTGGCTCTTCGGCCACGTCGAACACTTCGCCGGCCGACGCCTCGACCCCGTTCGGCTCGTCGGCGGGGGCGCCCAGTCCGATCTCTGGTGTCAGATCTACGCCTCGACCCTGGACCGACCCGTCGTCCAGGTACGCGACCCGTTGGTCGCCCAACTGCGCGGCGTCGCCCACGTCGCGGCGAGCGCCGTCGGCGACGCGGCCCTGGACACTCCCCCAACGCCGGGACCGGGGCGCGTCTTCGAGCCCGATCCCCACGAACGTGCGACCTACGCTGCGATTGCCCGGGACCTGCCCCGGCGCTTCAACTTCGAACGCCGGTGGCGTCGCTCGTCTCGGTGAGTTGGCTCGGATAACGTCGGGTCAAGGTTGCATCAGAGAGGAGGACCATGTCCCTCGATCAGTTCCCCCGGTACCCGCTTCGCTTCGGCCCGTCCCCGATCCACCGACTCGACCGACTCAGCGAATATCTGGGCGGAGCGACCGTCTGGGCCAAACGCGAGGACGTGAATTCAGGCCTCGCCTTCGGCGGGAACAAGGTCCGCAAGTTGGAGTACCTGGTCGCCGACGCGCTCGCTCAGGGCTGTGACACTCTGGTCTCGATCGGCGGCGTCCAGTCCAATCACACCCGCCAGGTCGCCGCCGCGGCGGCGGCCGTCGGCATGAAGTGCGTGCTGATCCAAGAGAGTTGGGTCAACTGGCCCGACGTCACCTACGACCGGGTGGGCAACATCCTGCTCAGCCGACTCATGGGGGCCGACGTGCGCCTCGTGGACGCGAACTTCGGCATCGGCTTCAAGGCCAGCTGGGAGCGCGCCATCGCCGAGCTCGAGGCCGCGGGCCACCGGCCCTACGCCATCCCCGCCGGGGCGTCCGACCACCGCCTCGGCGGACTCGGTTTCGCCGGCTGGGCCCTCGAGGTCGAGGACCAGGAGCGCGAACTCGGGGTCGCCTTCGACTACGTCATCGTCTGCTCGGTGACCGGATCGACCCAGGCGGGGATGATCGCCGGATTCGCGATCAACGACCTGCCGCGCAAGGTCATCGGGATCGACGGCTCGGCCAAACCCGCCGAGACCTGGGACCAGGTGGCGAGGATCGCGCGCGCGACGGCGACCCTGATCGGGGTGGAGCGTCCCATCCTCGACGAGGAGATCATCCTCGACGACCGCTACCACGCCGGCACCTACGGCATCCCCGACGACCGGACCATCCACGCGATGAAACTGGGCGCCTCGCTCGAAGCGATGATCACCGACCCGGTCTACGAGGGCAAGTCCCTCGCCGGACTCATCGACCTCGTCCAGCGCCACGAGCTCGAGCCCGACGCCAACGTCCTCTTCGCCCACCTCGGTGGGCAACCGGCAATCAACGGCTACGCGAGCCTCTTCGACTAGTACGCGAAGACCTCGTCGCGGATCATCGCGCGGCGCAGCTGGCGGTGACGCCAGGCGGCCAGGGCGGCGATCGCCAGGTTCGCCAGTCCAGCGGCGCCGGTCGCGACGAGGGCCGCCACCAAGTGGTCGCCGTCGTAGTAGAGGACCCAGAGCACCGACCCGAATGCCGCCAGCGACCACGAGGCCGCAGACACCCCCACCACCTCGGGGCTGCGCACCAGTTCGACCAGTTGGGGGGCCCGGGTCAATGACATCGCGACCCCGATGCCGTAGACGCCAGCTGACCAGCCGCCAATAAAGGCTGGCATCAGGCACGTCGCAGTAAACAAGCCGAAGGACCACCCCACCGTTCGCCAGTCGCGCCACGGCGCCAACCGCACGAGGATCGCGGCCTGGATGGGCAGCACGATGAGGCTGCCGAGCACGACCGGCCAGGACCGCACCGCGACGCCGTAGCTGATCCAAAAGCCGCCCATCATCGCAAAGAGCGACCACGTGGCGAGCGACACGCCCTCCACGCCCTCGACGCTCACGCGACGCCACTGCACGACCGTGCTGACGAGACCCACCGCGACGGCCACCCAGCCGATGGCGGCCGTTAGCGCGTGTGAACTCACTCAACCAGGCTAATGGTCCTCATGCTCAGCGTCGACGATTCGCCGCCGAAACGATCGCCTCGAGCGAGGCGTCGAGGATCGACGAGCTCATGCCGACGCCCCACCACGTTGCGCCGTCGTCCCCCTCGGCCTCGACGTAGGCGACGGCGGACGCCTCGGCGCCCGAGGTCAGCGCGTGCTCGTGGTAGTCGCGGACCTTGAAGCCCACGCCGAGCTCGCTGCGCAACCCGTTCATCATGGCGTCGATGGGTCCGTTGCCCTCGCCCTTCAGCGTGACGTGCTTCGCGTCGACGACGAGTTGGGCGACGATCGTCGTGCGGTGGTGGTCGGCGCTGACCTCGCTCGAGAGCAGCCGGATGGCCGGACTCTCGGGCAGGTAGGTCGTGGAGAAGACCTCCCAGATCTCGGCGGGCGAAATCTCCGTGCCCGACGCCTCGGTCAGCGACTGCACCCGCTTGGAGAACTCGACCTGCATCGCGCGCGGCAGGTCGAGGCCGTGTTCGGTGCTGAGCACGTAGGCCACGCCACCCTTGCCCGACTGGGAGTTGACCCGGATGATGGCCTCGTAGGTGCGCCCCGTGTGCTTGGGGTCGATGGGCAGGTACGGGACCTCCCAACGCTCGTAACGATCGCCGATGGCGGTCATGCCCTTCTTGATCGCGTCCTGGTGCGAGCCGGAGAACGCGGTGTAGACGAGCTCGCCGACGTAGGGGTGCCGGGGATGGACCGGCAACCGGTTCGCGTACTCCGCGACGTGGCGAATGGCGTCGATGTCGCTGAGGTCGAGTTCGGGGTCGACGCCCTCTGAGAACAGGTTCAGCGCGAGGGTCACCACGTCGACGTTGCCGGTGCGCTCGCCGTTGCCAAAGAGCGTGCCTTCGACCCGATCGGCCCCGGCGAGCACGCCCAACTCGGCCGCAGCGACCGCGGTGCCGCGGTCGTTGTGGGGGTGCAGCGACAGCACGATCGAGTCGCGGCGATCGACGTGGCGCGAGAACCACTCGACCGCGTCGGCGTAGAGGTTCGGGGTGTAGGCCTCGACGGTCGCGGGCAGGTTGACGATCAAGGGTCGCTGCGGGGTCGGGTCGATCACCCCGATCACTTCGTTGACGATGTCGAGCGCGTAGGGCAGTTCGGTGCCCGTGAAGCTCTCGGGCGAATACTCGTAGAGGAACTCAGTCTCGGGCGAGACCGACTCCAGGGACCGGCAGAGCCGCGCGGCTTCGAGGGCGATCGTTGTGATGCCCGCCATGTCGAGGTTAAAGACCACGCGTCGTTGCAGCGTCGAGGTCGAGTTGTAGAAGTGCACGATCGCCCGGTGCGCCCCGCGAAGCGCCTCGTAGGTCCGCCTGATCAGGTCCTCGCGGCACTGGGTCAACACCTGGATGGTCACGTCCTCAGGGATGAGCCCGTCGTCGATGATGTGACGCACGAAGTCGAAGTCGGGTTGGGAGGCGGCGGGAAATCCCACTTCGATCTCCTTGAACCCCATCGCCACCAGCTGGCTGAACATCGCGCCCTTACGCTCGAGGTCCATGGGGTCGATCAGGGCCTGGTTGCCGTCGCGCAGGTCCACGCTGCACCAACGCGGCGCCGCGCTGAGCCGGCGGTTGGGCCAGGTGCGGTCCGCGAGATCGACGGGCACCGTGGGACGATACTTCTCAAAGGGCATCGCACTGGGCTGCTGCGGGTTAGGGTACGAACCCATCATGGCCTCCTCATTCACTTAAGAAACAAAAAACCCCCGCGGATGCGGGGGCGTCGGGCGAGTATGCACTCGCCCTATTGCAGCAGCAGCTCAACAGTCGTAGATGCGCTCACCAGCCCAGTCTACCGCCGCGAGCCCGCGTGTCCAGCGCTCACCCTGGACTAGTCTCAAGCCCGTGGGCGTGATTCGAGCATTCATCAAACTCGCCGTCGTGGTCGTCCTCGTCGGACTCGCCGCCGGCGCCATTGCCCTGGTCTCACGTGGTCGCAACGCCAGTCCCGTCTCCTATGACGAGTGGCCGACCGTCCCGCGCAACCCCGCGTCCTGATCCTCGAACTAGGGAGAACTATGGCTACCATGCAGTACCGCCGACTCGGACGTTCTGGACTCAAGGTCAGCCTCCTGTCCTTTGGCAGCTGGGTCACCTTCGCCAACCAGAATCAGATCGAGACCGCCCAGCAGGCCGCCGACTGCTTGGCCGCGGCCAAAGAGGCCGGCGTCAACTTCTTTGACAACGCCGAGGCCTACGCGTCGGGCGAGTCCGAGCGGGTCATGGGCGCGGCCTTCCGGGAACTCGGTTGGCAGCGCCACGAGTACGTGGTCTCAACCAAGCTCTTCTGGGGCCTCCACGACGTGCCCAACATGAAGAACACGCTCAACCGAAAGTACCTCGCCCAGGCGATCGACGGGTCACTGGAGCGTTTCGGGCTCGACTTCGTCGACCTGGTCTTCTGCCACCGACCCGATCCCAAGACCCCCATCGAGGAGACCGTGTGGGCGATGAGCGACATGGTCAGCCAGGGCAAGGCCCTCTACTGGGGCACCTCGGAGTGGAACGCCGACGATATTCGCGCCGCGTACGACATCGCCGACCGTCACCACCTTCACAAGCCCATCGTCGAGCAGCCCCAGTACAACATCCTGTGGCGCGACCGCGTCGAGAAGGACTACCGACGCCTCTACGAGGACATCGGACTGGGCACGACCATCTGGTCGCCGCTCTCGTCGGGTCTCTTGACCGGCAAGTACCTAAACGGCGTCCCCGACGGATCGCGCGCGACCCTGCCCGGTTACGAGTGGCTGCGCGGCATGCTGACCGACCCGGCGCGCAACAAGAAGGTCGCCGACCTCAAAGTCATCGCCGACCAGCTCGACATCTCGCTCACCCAGCTCTCCCTCGCCTGGTGCGCGAAGAACCCGAACGTCTCGACGGTCATCACCGGCGCGTCATCGGCCGCCCAGGTTCGTGAGAACATGACGGCCCTGGACGCGCTTGAACTGCTCACCGACGAGGTGATGGAGCGGATCGACCTGATCAGTCTGTTCTAGGCGGTCGACCCGTGCGATCAGCGCAGGGTGATCAGGTGGATGTCCTGGATGCCTTCGGTCGAGCGCAGCCGATCGATCACGGCTTCGGGCGTCGGGGTGGTCGTCGAGATCACCATGAGGGCCGTCTTGGTCGTCGGGTCCGGTCCGACGGCCATGGACGAGATCGACACGTGCGCCTCACCGAGGGCGAGACCCACGTGCCCGATCATGCCGGGGCGGTCGTCGTTGCGCACGACCAGCATCGTGGCGGCGGGCGGGATCTCGACGCTGTGACCGTCGACGGTCACGATGCGGGTCTCGAGTCGGGTGCCGATCGTCATCAAGGTGCCCGAGACCGCGTGATCGCCCGAGCGCACCGTGATCAGGTTCACGTACTCCGGTGACTCGACCGTGGAGACCTCGCCCCACGTGAGACCGTGCTCCGCGGCCATCTGGGGCGCGTTGACGAAGGACACGCCGTCGTGTCCGGTGGCCCCGAGGAGGCCCTTCAGCGCGCACAGGGTGAGAATCTTGGTGCCGGCACCGGCGAGCTCACCCTGGTAGATCACCTCGAGGTCCGCGGGGTTGCCGTCGAGCAGGCCACCGATGAACCGTCCGAGCACCTCCGCGAGTCCCATGAAGGGCCGCACGACGTTGGAGACCTCGCCAGCCGCGACGTTCACTGCGAAGGGCACGAAGTCCCCCGCCAGCGCCAACTGGACCTGTTCGGCGATGGTGACACCGGCCTTGTCCTGGGCCTCGGCGGTCGACGCGCCGAGGTGGGGTACCACTACGACCGAGGGGAGCTCGAACAGCGGCGACTCGGTCGTGGGCTCCTTGGCGAAGACGTCCAAAGCCGCGCCGTGGACGTGTCCGGTGCGGATCGCCTCGGCCAGGTCGTCCTCGTTGACGATGCCCCCGCGCGCCGCGTTCACGATCCGAACGCCGACCTTGGTCTTGGCCAGGGCGGCCGCGTCGAGGAGGTTCGTGGTCTCCTTGTTCTTGGGCAGGTGGATGGTGATGAAGTCGCTCTGGGCCAGCAGCGAGTCCAGCGTCATCAGCTGGACACCCATGTGCTTGGCCCGCTCCTCGGAGATGTAGGGGTCAAAGGCGACGATCCGCATGCCAAAGGCGAGGGCGCGCTGGGCGACGAGCGCCCCGATCTTGCCGAGCCCGACGACGCCGAGGGTCTTGCCGTAGAGTTCGACGCCCTCCCACTTGGAACGCTCCCACTTGCCGGCCTTCAGCGCCGCGTGGGCCTGGGGGATGTTGCGGGCCTGGGCGAGGAGCAGCGCCATCGCCTGTTCGGCCGCGGAGAGGATGTTGGACTGGGGGGCGTTGACGACCATGACCCCGAGCTCGGTCGCCTTGGCGACGTCGACGTTGTCCAGACCGATACCCGCGCGCCCGACCACGACCATGTCGCTCGCCGCCTCGAGGGTCGCCGCGTCCACCTGGGTGGCCGAGCGGATGATCAGCGCGTTGGCGCCCACCACCGCCTCGAGCAGTTCCGCTGGCGACAGTCCGAGCCGGACGTCGACCTCGTGGCCGGCGTTACGGAGCTCCTGGAGCCCCGACTGTGCGATTTCCTCCGTTACCAGTACACGAGCCACTGTTCACCTTTCTTTGATCACCCACGTTAATAAGCGTCAGCTGTTTACGAGATCCTTGAGTCGCGACAGGCCCTCGACCAGGTCGTCGTCGCCCAGGGCGTAGCTGAGTCGGAAGTAGCCCGGCGTGCCGAAGGCCTCACCGGGGACCATCGCGATCTTGGCCGTCTCGAGCAGGTTCTCGGCCAGCTCCGCCGAGGTGTGCGCCACCCGCCCGGCCAACGAGCGACCGAGCAGGCCCGTCACGTTCGGGTAGCAGTAGAAGGCCCCCTCGGGAACCGCGCAGGTCACGCCGTCGATCTCGTTGAGCATCGTGGTCATCGTGCGACGGCGTCGATCGAAGGCCGCGCGCATCGCGGCGACGTCCGACAGGTCACCGTTCAACGCCGCCACGGCGGCGCGCTGGGAGATGTTCGAAATGTTCGACGTGGTCTGGCTCTGATAGTTGATCGCCGCGCCCATCACGTCGGGCGGCCCCACCATCCAGCCGATTCGCCAGCCCGTCATCGCGTAGGTCTTGGCCACGCCGTTCACGACGACCCAACGGTCACCGAGCTCGGGAGCCACCACGGGCATCGAGACCGAGGTCGCCTCGCCGTAGACCAGGTGCTCGTAGATCTCGTCGCAGAGGACCCAGACGTCGTGCTCGGCGGCCCATCGCCCGATCGCCGCGACATCCTCGGGGGCGACAACCGCACCGGTCGGGTTCGACGGTGATACGAAGACGAGCAACTTGGTCTTGGCGGTGCGGTGGCGCTCGAGGTCATCGACGCTCACGCGAAAACCATTGGCCTCGCTCGTGGGTACGGGTACCGGTGTACCACCGGCGAGGTAGACGGCTTCGGGGTAGGTCGTCCAGAACGGAGATGGGATCAGGACCTCGTCACCGGGGTTGAGCATCGACATGAACGCCGTGGCGACCGCGTGCTTGCCGCCGTTGGTGACCAGTACTTGCGATGCGGCGATCTCGAGTCCTGAATCGCGCCTGGTCTTAGCCACAATCGCCTCGCGCAACTCGGGTAGTCCGGCCGTCGGGGTGTACTTGTAGTTCACCGGGTCGTAGCAGGCCTTGGCGGCCGCCTCCACGATGTGGGCCGGTGTCGGGAAGTCGGGCTCGCCGGCGCCGAAGATGATGATCGGCTCGCCGGAGGCCTTCAGCGCCTTGGCCTTCGCGTCAACGGCCAGGGTCGCGCTCGGCGCTAGTCCCCCCAGTAGGTCACTGACTCGGGCGCTCATCACGACTCCATTCCGTTGTCCGTAAGATTGAAGTCTATGACCTCCCCCGAAAGCATCCGCATCCCCACCGACCTCCTGCCACGCGACGGACGCTTCGGTTCCGGACCGTCCAAGGTCCGCGCCGCCCAGCTCGACGCGCTCGTCGCCGACGCATCGAGGTATCTCGGCACCTCGCACCGCCAGGCGACGGTGCGCAACAAGGTTGGCGAGGTGCGCGACGGACTCGCGTCCCTGTTCAATCTGCCCGACGGCTACGAGGTCCTGCTCGGCAACGGTGGCACGACCTGCTTCTGGGACGCGGCCACGTTCCACCTCATCGAGCGCCGCAGCCAGCACCTGAGCTTTGGCGAGTTCTCGTCCAAGTTCGCCTCGGCCGCGAAGTCGGCGCCCCACGTGGACGGCCCCCAGGTCATCGTGAGCGAACCCGGTACGCACCCGAGTCCCGTCGTGGACGACTCCATCGACCTGTACGCCCTCACCCACAACGAGACCTCGACGGGCGTGATGATGCCGATCACCCGTCCTGAGGGGGCGACGGGCCTCGTCGCCGTCGACGCCACGTCGGCCGCGGGCGGGCTCAACGTCGACCCGTCGCAGTTCGACTGCTACTACTTCGCTCCCCAGAAGTCCTTCGCCTCTGACGGCGGGCTCTGGCTCGCACTCTGCTCGCCGGCGGCCGTGGCGCGCATCGAGCAGCTGGCGGCGAGCGATCGCTGGACGCCGGCCTTCTTCGACCTGAAGATCGCCCTGGACAACTCGCGGCTCAACCAGACCTACAACACGCCGGCGTTGACGACGATCCACCTGCTGGCCTCCCAGATCCGGTGGATGAACGAGAACGGGGGGCTCGACTTCGCCGCGGGCCGTTCGAGCCGCTCGGCCGAGATCCTCTACTCGTGGGCCGAAGCCTCCGTGTTCGCCACGCCCTTCGTGACCGATCCCGCCCAACGCAGCCACGTCGTGGGGACCATCGACTTCGACGACACGGTGGACGCAACGGTCGTGGCCAAGGTGCTGCGCGCCAACGGCGTCGTGGACACCGAGCCCTACCGCAAGCTCGGACGCAACCAGTTGCGCATCGCGATGTTCCCGAGCGTCGACCCCGAGGACGTGGCGTCACTGTGCGCGAGCATCAACTACGTCGTGGGGAACCTCTAATCGCCCAGCCATCAGACCCGGCACCCGCGAACGCACCCGGTCGCGTGCTGGTTACCGGAGCCACGGGATACGTGGGCGGGCGGCTCGTGGCGCGCCTGATCGAACATGATCACGTCGTGCGCTGCCTCGTGCGCACCCCGGCGAAGCTCGCCGCCGCGCCGTGGCGCGACGATGTCGAGGTCGTGACGGGTTCGGTGGGCGGCGACCTCACCTCGGCGCTGGACGACGTTGCGGTTGCCGTGTACCTCGTCCACGGCATCGGTGCCAGCAGTGACTGGGCCCAGCGCGAGATCCTGGACGCCGCTAACTTCCGAGACGCTGCGGTGCGCGCGGGCGTGTCGCGGATCGTGTACCTCGGCGGCATGGGCCGCGACGATGCGTCGCTGAGCGTCCACCTCGCCAGCCGCCACCAGGTCGGACGGACCCTCGCCGACGGACCGATCCCCGTGACCGAGCTCCGCGCGGCGGTGGTGATCGGATCGGGGTCGGCCAGTTTCGAGATGCTCCGATATCTGGTCGAGGTACTGCCGGTCATGATTACCCCGAAGTGGGTCACGACCCGGTCTCAGCCGATCGCCATCTCCGACGTCTTGGACTACTTGGTCAAGGCGATCGATATCCCCCAACCACTGGCCGGTGTCTTCGAGATCGGCGGACCCGACGTGGTCTCCTACGCCGAGCTCATGGCGCTCTACGCCGACGTGGCGGGCCTCAAACGCCGACGCCTCATCCAGGTACCGGTACTGACGCCGCGGCTCTCGAGCCACTGGGTCGGACTGGTCACCCCCGTGCCGGCTTCGCTCGCGCGACCGCTCGTTGACAGCCTCGTCAACGAAGTCGTCGTCGACGACCCCTCGACGCTGGCGATACTCGGCGCGCCCACGCGATCGCTGCGCGACGCGATCACGCTCGCGCTCGGCGTGAGTGACCGGGGCGAGGCACCGACCACCTTCACCGACGCCGATTTCCGGCCCTTTCGCAGTTACGCCACCGACCCGGACTGGGCCGGCGGCACCGAGCTCACCGACGTGCGGGTCCTCGAGACGACGGCGTCACCCGAAGCCTGCTTTCGCGCCGCGAGCGCCATCGGGGGTGACCACGGCTGGTATCGGGGGGAGTGGCTCTGGCGCCTGCGGGGTTTCCTCGACCGACTCGTCGGCGGTCCGGGATTGCGACGTGGTCGGCGCCACCCCACCGAGTTGCGGGTGGGCGATCACGTTGACTTTTGGCGCGTCGACGCGCTCGAGGCACCCGACCTGTTGCGCCTGCACGCCGAAATGATCCTTCCCGGCGAGGCGTGGCTGGAGTGGCGCTTCGAGCCCACAACATCGGGCACGCGCGTGACCCAGCGCGCCCGCTTCAAGCCGCGGGGACTCTGGGGTCGCGCCTACTGGTACGGGGTCGCCCCGTTCCACGGACTGGTCTTCGCGGACTTGATCCAAGGGATCGTCGGCGACGCGCTCGGTGAGCGGAGCTGACTCAGTCGGTGTCCCCGCCCGAGACTTCCGCCGCCAGCTGCTCGCCGGCGGCCGTGGCGCGCATCGAGCAGCTGTCGGCGGCGGACCCCCGCGGGCCAGTCTGTACCGAAGCCGTCCCTCTGGGTGTGAGATCACCTGTCGCTGAGCCCGCCTCAGAGCGCTCGCGTGATGCTGATGCTCGGCGGGTGATGAAGCGGGTTCCCACGAACAGGCCTCCGATGACGCCAAGCGAGAGTAGAACCCATAGGAGCACGTAGAGCACGCGAACGCCTCCGGAACTAGGTGACGGCGCCGTGGTCCACGCCACACCGGTATTCATAGCGGCTGCCCCAACGGCTCCGGGTACGGGGAAGCAGACGTTCTTCATCCGTCGCGGGAAAAACTTACCGACCGAGGGAACGGGTTTGGCGTAGCCCTGAACCAGGAGGCCAGTCGCCGTCTCAGATTGGCAGTCAGCTGCGCCCTTGGGAATCGTGGAGCCGAAGAGGAATAGAGCCTCGGCCCTCTGGTGGAGCTGAAGCACCACGCGCTTCGTCGTGGGGAGCGGCGGATTCGGGATGGTCATGTTGGCGACGGTGACCGTAGAGGCGCTGGTCGCGTCCTTCACGGCGGCGATGTCCGGGGCGCCCATCAAGAGGTGGCAGACGGGACCCCGGTTGTAGAAGAAGACCGGCACCGCCATCTTCGAGAATGCGTGAACGTTCCCCGTTTGAGTCGGGTATTGGTACGACACGTCGGAGATAGTCACCCCAGCGGTGACCACGATCTGGGATGTCACGCAGGCCGGGTAGCGCGTTGTGGCTTGGGCGACCGATGAGATGGAGCCCACTGAGATAGATGACGCAAGGGAAAGGAAGACAACCAGCGCGAGTAGTACGAGATTGCGACGAGCACGCCTTTTGGTGAGCCTCATCCACTTACCTCCCACTGACTCAACCTACGCACCTGGGGACGGTCCTGGTGGCAAGTTCGAACACCATCAGTCGCGGCTGACCAGGGAAACTGCATGCCTGTTTTTTCCGAGCCCAATCCCATATTCGATCTATCCCAGGGGTGGGTCGCGACCGCCCAGAATCACCGAGCGACTCGGGGTAGATTCAGCGTTAGTCCAGTGACTGATGAACAGGTGGTCGCAAAACGTGGCGAGAACTCTGTCACGCGTTACCACCAACGAGGAGTCAATGGCTCACGCGAAGTCGTGAAAGTTCTTGGCAAGACTGGAAGCAAAGTCGATGAGCACGCGCAGGTTGAACGGTAGGAGTGTCAGTCGCGAAATGCTCCGACCCTCTATTACCAAGCGGCCAACAACTTACGCGCGACTCGTTCGGTTGAACTCCAACGAGAACAAGAGGGGACGCTGAATGAAGCACCTGACAACTTCATTCCAGTGCCAGGGAATTTCGCCGAGTGGGCGCAGGTGGAAAAGTGTCGACAGGCGTGCGATAACCGCAGGTTGCCTACTTGCCTCGGCTCATGATCTCCTGGTGGTTGCCAACGAAAACGCGGAAGCATGACATGAAGAACTGGACCGTCGGTTTGCCATTCTCGCGTTCTCACCGAGACGAAACACCACAACGAGTCTTGGGTGCGCGACGACATACGTCGAATCGACGCCACATTCGAATAGGCGCACTCACCCTCGTGCTTACGTTGGGCGCTGGTTCATCGGTGGCGGCCGCCGGAATTCGAAGTGCCAGTACGTACTTTCTGTCGTCGGGTTCAACGATCCAAATGTCTGGTGACCGAATCCACAAGGACGTCAGTTATGTCTTCACGCTTGTCAACGGGAACGCACGGAAAGTATTCGTTCGCGGAATCGGACGGAGCGGACCCGGCCTGGAACTTCTCGTTCCTCGTGGCTCCGGGACAACGATGAGACTGGATCCTCCGTCGGGACCGGGAACAACGCACACGGTTCCGGCGCACAAGTCAATACGTTTGACCGTGTGGTTCCACGTCAGTGATTGCTCCACGGTTCCACGAGGATCGTGGCCACTCACGATGGATGTCGCGTGGAGTCCTGGGAAGTGGAACCGGGTGGGCTTGCAGATGACCAGTGGTCTGTCAGTGCAGTGGCAGAAATCCCTTGCCAATCTGGTTTGCCCGTAACTCAGTTCGGATCCCGTGTATCGGCCGTGCGGGACGACGTATGAGCGCAAGCCACGATCGTCTGCCGTTCCTCGTGGTGCCTTGACCGCCAGTTGTGAAAGATCGTTCTCCCGTAGGCGGGAAATTTAACCAATCACCTCCAGCCAGCCCGTGGCCCAGCGACGGGAAACGGTTGGTCGCTTACGCACCTCTATTCACCTCGAGCAAGATCCGGGTGGCGCCCAGTGCTCCCACCCGGGCGGTTCGCCCGGCGGTCGAGAATATTGCGCCGCACGTGCGCATAGACATGAGGCGCCGAATCGTTCGCTCTCGGTCGGGCGGCGTTCTGCTCGATCGGCGTCGCGCCATTTCGGCGAGACGCCTTGTGATCGATGACGTTGACAATCAATCCCGACTTCGGTCAGGCATCACTCAGTCGGTGTCCCCGCCCGAGACTTCCGACACCTTCTGCTTGCCCGCCGACACGAAGGGCATCATGGCGCGCAACTTCTTGCCGATGTCCTCGATCGGGTGCTTCTTACCGACCTCGCGCAACTCGCGGTAGCGCGGGCGGCCGATCTCGTTCTCCTTGATCCACTCGGCGGCGAAGGTGCCGTCTTGGATCTCGGTGAGCACCTTCTTCATCTCGGCCTTCACCTGGCTCGTGATGATCCTCGGCCCGCGGGTCAGGTCGCCGTACTCGGCGGTGTCCGACACCGAGAAGCGCATGCCGGTGATCCCCTCTTCGTACATCAGGTCCACGATCAGCTTGAGCTCGTGCAGACACTCGAAGTAGGCGCTCTCGGGCTGGTAGCCCGCCTCGACGAGCGTCTCGTACCCGGCGGTCACCAGAGCGCTCACGCCGCCGCAGAGCACGGCCTGCTCGCCGAACAGGTCCGTCTCGGTCTCCTCGGTGAAGGTCGTCTCGAGCACCCCGGCGCGGGTCGCGCCGATGCCGTGGGCGTAGGCGAGGGCGATCGCGTGCGCCTGACCGGTGGCGTCCTGGTGGACGGCGATCAACGACGGCACGCCGCCGCCCTCGACGTAGGTGCGCCGCACCAGGTGGCCGGGGCCCTTGGGCGCCACCATCGCGACGTCCACGTCAGCGGGCGGCGTGATGAGGTCGAAGCGGATATTGAAGCCGTGGGCGAACAGCAGGCACTTGCCGGCCGACAGGTGCGGCGCGACCTCGAGGTCGTAGATGCGCTTCTGCTCGGTGTCGGGTAGCAGCATCATGATGATGTCGGCCTCGGCGACGGCGTCGGCGATGCCGAGCACCCGCAGGCCCGCCTCTTCGGCCTTGAAGACCGACGAGGACTCCGGACGAAGACCCACCCGCACGTCCAGTCCCGAATCGTGGAGGTTCAGCGCGTGCGCGTGGCCCTGGGAGCCGTAGCCGAGGATCGCGATCTTCTTGCCCTCGAGGATCTCGGGGTGGGCGTCGCCTTCGTAGTACATCGTGGTCATGGTCCTATCCTTCTAGTGTTCGACGGTGGCCGGAGTGCTTCGGCCAAGTCTAGGGAGTGCGACGCGACCCGTTCGGTGTAGTTCGACCTCGGCGAAGGCCTCGAGGGCTCGTTCGAGGTCGTCGCACGCGCTCGGCGTTCCGGCCAGCATGACCGTGACCGCACCGGGATCCACGTCGACGATGGCCGCACCCGCGTTGCCGAGCGTGTCGAGCAGCGAGGTCCGGTTCGCCACGTCGGTCTTGATCGTCGCGAGCAGCAACTCGCGTTCGACGGCCTCGCGGGGGGCGATGTCGGAGATGGCGACGACGTTCACCAACTTGTCCAACTGGCCCACGATCTGTTCGAGGGGCGTCGACTCGGCGTCGACGACGATGGTCACCCGCGAGAACCGGGCGTGGCTCTCCGACGGCGCGACGGCCAGTGAGTAGATGTTAAAGCCGCGCCGGGCGAACAGCCCGGCGATGCGCGCGAGCACGCCCGACTTGTTCTCGACCAGCACCGAGAGGATGTGGTGACGCACCGGGGAGTGGACCGGCTCGCCGGCGAAGGGCTCGGGAACGTTCATCGCGCACCGCCGCGCTGGCTGGGGTGCACCAGGATGTCGTCGTTGGAGACGCCGGCGGGCACCATCGGGAAGACCTTCTCGGTGCTATCGGTGCGAAAGTCGATCACGACGGGCACGTCGTTGATCTGATTGGCCTCGTCGATCACGTCGTTCATCTCCTTCACGTTGGTCGCGCGCAGGCCCACGCAGCCCATCGCCTCGGCCCACTTGACGTAGTCGGGCAGGTCCGGCGAGAGGTAGACCTCGCTATATCGCTCGTCGTAGAACATCTCCTGCCACTGGCGGACCATGCCGAGGTAGGCGTTGTTCAAGATCGCCACCTTGATGGGAATCCCCTCGGAGCGCGCCGTGACGAGCTCTTGAGCGGTCATCTGGAAGCACCCGTCGCCGTCGATGCACCACACGGTCCGGTCCGGTCGTCCGACCTTGGCGCCGATCGCGGCGGGGACGCCGAAGCCCATGGTCCCCGCGCCACCGGAGTTGACCCACGTGTTGGGCTCTTCGAAGGGCCAGTGCTGGGCCGTCCACATCTGGTGCTGGCCGACGCCCGAGGCGACGATCGTTCCCGCCGGCGCCGTTCGGGCGATCGACTCGATGACGTGTTGGGGCCGCAGTGGCCCGTCGACCTCGGGTTCGTCGTAGACCAGGGGGTAACTCGCCTGCCAGGAGCGGATCTCGCGCCACCAGCCGTCGAGGCCCTTCGGGGTCGCGCCCGCGGCGTCAAAGGCGCGCAGCGCCGAGGCGACGTCGCTCTGCAGGGCGACGTCCGGCCGACGGATCTTGCCGAACTCGGCGCGGTCGATGTCGACGTGGATCACCTTCGCGTCGGGCGCGAAGGACGCGATCTTGCCGGTGACCCGGTCGTCGAAGCGCGCGCCCAGGGTGATCAACAGGTCACTGCGCTGGATGGCGGTCACCGCGGCGTAGACGCCGTGCATCCCGGGCATGCCCAGGTGCTGGTCGTGGGAGTCCGGGAAGACGCCGCGGGCCATGAGCGTGGTCACCACGGGGATGCGCGTGCGCTCGGCGAAGGCGAGCAATTCGCCCGACGCGCGGGACTTGAGGGTCCCGCCGCCGACGTAAAGCACCGGCCGCTCGGACCCGTTGATCATCGCCACGCAGCGCGCCACGGCCGACTCGTCCAACTCGACCGTCGGGCGATAGCCCGGCAGGTCGAACTCCTCGACCCCCGCCGGGTACCACCACTCCATCGTGGACTGCGCCACGTCCTTGGGCACGTCAATCAGCACCGGACCGGGCCGTCCCGTGGTCGCGAGGTGGAAGGCCGCCGCCACCGCGCGCGGCAGCTCGTGGGCCGACTGGACGAGGAAGTTGTGCTTGGTCACGCCCATCGTGATGCCGGTGATGTCGCACTCTTGGAACGCATCCAGGCCGATCGAACTGGTCGCGACCTGGCCGGTGATCACGACGAGCGGTGTCGAGTCCATGTGCGCGTTCGTGATCGGCGTGACGATGTTGGTCGCGCCCGGACCGCTCGTGACCATCGCGACCCCCGCGCGACCGGTCGCCATCGCGTACCCCTCGGCCATGTGACCGGCCCCCTGCTCGTGGCGCACCAGGATGTGGCGGATCGACGAGTCGAGCAGCGGGTCGTATACGGGCAGGATCGCGCCGCCGGGCAGGCCGAAGATCGTGTCGACCCCCTGCTGTTCGAGGCTCTTGATGAGGGCTTGCGCGCCTGTGAGTTCCACGATTCCTACTTCCGTCGATATAAAGAAAAAAGCCTCCCGATTGGGAGGCTTCCGGTGAACGCGTGTACGTGACTACCGGTGCCTATCCCCTACTACTACCAGAATCAGGCGGCCCGTGGTCACGGTCCAATCTAAGCACACCGGCGACACCGACACAAGACGGCCCCGGGTTCGCCCGCGTCCAGCGAGCGCCGGGGCCGTGGCGTCGAACGCGTCAGACCGGTCAGCGTGACGTCACCGCACCGGTTTCGGCCCCCTGGACCAGTCGGGCGAACTTCTCCAAGACCCCGGTCGTGTACCGGGGCACGAACGGTGCTCGGCGCTCGGCGCGCGCCGCGAGGACCGCGTCGTCGACGAGCAGATCGATCGTGTTGGTCGTCACGTCGATTTCGATGACGTCGCCGTCTTCAACGAGGCCGATCGGCCCCCCGTCGAGCGCCTCGGGCGCCACGTGGCCCACGCAAAAACCGTGGGTGCCGCCACTGAATCGTCCGTCGGTGACGAGTGCCGAGTCACTGCCGCGGCCCACGCCCTTCATCGCGCCGGTGACCGCGAGCATCTCGCGCATGCCCGGACCGGACTTCGGGCCCTCGTAACGAATGACCACCACGGTCTCGGGCTCGATCTCACCGGCGAGGATCGCGGTCATCGCCGCGTCCTCACCGTCAAAGACCCGCGCGGTGCCTCGAAAGTGCAGGTTGTCGATGCCCGCGACTTTCACGACGGCGCCCTTGGGCGCGAGCGAACCGCGCAGCACCGCGATGCCGCCGCGGTCGTGGATCGGGTGGTCGACGTCGTGGATGACCTCACCGTCGGGTCGCCGGGCGGCGAAGGCCTCGAGGCTCGTCGCCATGGTCTCACCCGAAACGGTCATCACGTCGCCGTGCAGCAGGCCCCGCTCGAGCAGGTGCGCGAGCACGACCGGCACCCCGCCGATCTCGTCGATGTCGCTCATGTGATATTTGCCGTGCGGCTTGGTGTCGGCGATGTGGGGTACGCGCGCGGCGATCGTGTTGAAGTCGTCGAGCTCGAGTGGCACGCGCGCCTCGTGGGCGATGGCGAGCAGGTGCAGCACCGCGTTCGTCGAACCACCGAGGGCCATCACCACCGCGATGGCGTTCTCGAACGCCTCGCGGGTCATGATCTGGCGGGCGGTGATCCCACGGTCGAGCAGGTTCACCACGGCCAGTCCCGAGTCGTAGGCGTACTGGTCGCGTCGCGGGTCGATCGACGGCACGCTCGCGCTGCCGAGCAGCGACATGCCGAGCGCCTCGCCGACGCTCGCCATCGTGTTGGCCGTAAACATCCCCGCGCAGCTACCCTCGCCGGGGCACGCCGCGAGTTCGATCTCGCGCAGTTCGCCGTCGCTCATCGAGCCGACCGCGTTCGCACCGACCGCCTCGAACACCGACGTGATGTCGAGCGACTGGCCGTGGTGATGGCCCGGCATGATGGTGCCACCGTAGAGGAAGACCGCGGGCACGTCCAAGCGCGCGGCCGCCATCAGCATCCCCGGCAGCGACTTGTCACAGCCCGCGAAGGTCACCAGCGCGTCGAAACGCTCCGCGTGCATCACGGTCTCGACCGAGTCGGCGATGACCTCACGCGAGACGAGCGAAGCGCGCATTCCCTCGTGACCCATCGAGATACCGTCGGAGACCGCGATGGTGACGAACTCGAAGGGCACGGCCCCCGCGTCGCGCACCGCGACCTTCGCGCGCTTGGCCAGTCGGTCGAGCGGCAGGTTGCACGGCGTCACCTCGTTCCAGCTCGACGCCACGCCGATCTGAGCCTTGACCATGTCGTCGTCACCTAAGCCCATGGCGCGCAACATCGCGCGCGCGGGCGCGCGGCCCTTGCCGAGGGTGACGTCGGTGCTGCGGGGGGTGGGATGGGTCGTCATGGTGGCAGTCTACGAAATGCGCCGCGGCTTACCCAGCCGGCGCGTAGAGGTCCACCGTCTCGCCGGGTGCGAGCAACTCCACCCAGGTCTGACCCGGTCGAAGCGCGATGACCTTGCCGGTTGACGTGCGATACGCCGTCGCCCGGGCCACGCCCGAGCGGAACCACGAGCCTCGCTGGAGCCGTCCATCGCTCAGCACCATGGCGGGACCGTGGCCGACGAGGTCGGCCTCGGCCCCCATCGCGCCCACCCCACCGATGTAGTTGACCTGCATCACGATCACGTTGACCGGCGAGACGCGCGCGCCGCTCGCGGTGACGTCGGGCGCGCCGAAGATCGACCGGTCCCAGGAGCCGGTCTGGGCGTTCCAGTCGTAGTGGACCGCGTAACCGGCGGGGAAGTTGACGGTGAAGGCGCCGACGGGGGCGCCGATCGGTGGGGCGCTCTTGGCGACGTACGTGAAGATCGGGTGCGGCGGTACTGGCCGGCCGGCCATCGCCATCAGCTTCACCGGGTTCAGCAGCAGGTTGTGGGGGGCGTAGCGCGCCGGATCGCGGTACATCGCCGATCCCGCCGTCGCCTCGTCGTAGCGCTCGACCGGCGCCGTCGCGATGCTCGCGAGCGCGTACGCCGCGCCGCCGGAGAAGGCGAAGATCCCCTTCAGGGGGAACACGATCTCGCGGTCGGTGCGACGCACCGACCGCACCGGGCCCACGACCGGCGGCAGGTGCGAGTTGAATACGGCCGCGAGGCGCGTGATGCCGCCTTCGACGATCTCCTCGTAGACGACGTCGGCCTCGTTGATCCCGAACTGGGGGTGAGCCATCGGGGTGTTATCGATCTTCACGGTCAGCGCCGAGCGACGCATCGACACCGCCGTCGGGTCGGGTAGTCCCGTCAGCGGCGCCACGCGGCGGTGGCGCGCGAGCGCTCGCTCATGGACGGCTGCGCGGCCCGGTCGCCCCGACGCGGCGCCGGCGACCGGCGCGATCGTCAACGAGGCGGCGAGTACCAGTGCCACGCGTCGTGAACGAGACGGCCGGTGGGATCTCATGGTCTAGCGCCGAGCGTTCAACTCGGCGATGACGGCCTTGCCGTTGGCTCGGCCCTTGGTTTCACGCATCACGAGTCCGATGAAGAACTGAGCCAGCTTGTCGTCGCCATCGCGAAAGCGCCCCCACTCGTCGGGGTGGGCGTCGATCAGTGTCGAGACGACGTCACCCAGCGAGTCGGCCGACAGTTGCTCGAAGCCCCGGGCCGCGGCGATCGACACCGGATCGCCGCCCGACGCGAGCAGATCGACGAGGACGGACTTCGCCTGGGTCGCCGAGAGCCGACCGCTCGCCTCCATCGCCACCGTCGCCACGAACGCGGCCTCGGTGAGTTTTGAGACGTCGTCCGCGCCCGCGAGTTCGTTGGCGACGCGCGCCACCGCCACGGCGACGTCGCCGCCGGCGGCGGCCGTCGCGTGAACGTAGCGCTCGAGCCCGAGGTCGATGACGACGTCGATCGCGTCTCGCTGGGCGTCATTCACCCCACCGAGCAGCGCCACGACCGCGGCCCGACGCTCGGCCGGCATCGGGCCCAGCGAATCGGCCACGCGCCGTTGCCACGCGGCGTCGGGCGCCAGGTCGACGAGGTCGGGTTCGCGGAAGTAGCGATAGTCCTCGGCCTCTTCCTTGACGCGCATCGTCGAGGTCGCCCCCACCGTCTCGTCCCAGTGGCGCGTCTCTTGACGAACGACGCCGCCACCCTCGATGAGCACCACCTGACGCTCCGCTTCGAACTCGATCGCGCGTTGGAGGCTGCGAAGCGAATTGAGGTTCTTGATCTCGCACCGGGTTCCGAACGGGGCGCCGGCGTGACGGACCGAGACGTTGGCGTCGATGCGCATCGACCCCTCCTCCATCCGCCCGTCGGAGGCACCCGTCGCGATCAAGACCCCGCGCAGTTCGCTCGCGTAGAGGCGGGCCTGGGCGGAGGAACGGATGTCGGGCCCCGAGACGATCTCGACCAGCGGCACGCCGGACCGGTTGTAGTCCACGAGTGACCGGTCGGCGCCATGGATGCGTCCGCTCGCGCCCAGGTGCGTCGACTTACCCGTGTCCTCTTCGAGGTGAGCGCGTTCGATACTCACCCGAGACCCATCGGGCAGGTCGAGGTAGCCGCCGGCGTTGATCGGCAGGTCGTACTGGGAGATCTGGAAGTCCTTGGGCATGTCGGGGTAGAAGTAGTTCTTGCGGTGGAAGGTCGACGGCGCGATCGTGGCGTGCAGCGCCATGCCGATCGCCATCGCCATCGAGACCGCCCGTTCGTTCAACACCGGCAGTGACCCGGGCAGGCCCAGGCAGACCGGACAGACGTTGGTGTTCGCCTCGGCGCCAAAGACGTTGGCGCAGCCACAGAACATCTTCGTGGCGGTACGCAACTCGGTGTGGACCTCGAGGCCCACCACCATCTCCCAGTCGTCAGGTAACGTCATGATCCTCGCTCCGCGTCTTCGAGCACCTGGGCGGCCGCGAGGAGTTGGGCTTCGCTGCGGCCCGGTCCGAGCAACTGCACGCCGATCGGCAGGTCGGCCTCGCCGCGGCCGAAGGGAACCGAGAGCGCGGCCTCACCGGCGAGGTTGGTCGGAATGGTGAAGACGTCCGACAGGTACATGGCCATCGGGTCGTTCGTCTTGGAGCCGAACGTGAAGGCGACCGAGGGCGTCGTGGCCCCGAGCAGCAGGTCGACCTCGTGGTACGCGCGCTTGAAGGCGTCGCGCATCTGGGTGCGGACCTTGAGCGCCTGGCCGTAGTACGCGTCGTAGTACCCCGCCGACAGCGCGTACGTGCCGAGCATGATCCGCCGTTTGACCTCGGCGCCGAAGCCCGCCGTGCGGGTCGCCTCGTTCATCGCGGTGACGTCCTGCGCGTCGACGCGCAGTCCGTAGCGCACGCCGTCGTAGCGAGCGAGGTTGCTCGACGCCTCGGCCGGTGCGATGAGGTAGTACGCGCTGAGCCCGAGGCGCAGCTCGGGGATGGACAGTTCGACGACGGTCGCGCCGCCGTCCACGAGCACGGCGGCGGCGCGCTCGACGGCCGCCACGATCTCGGCGTCGGCGCCGTCGATCAGCTCGCGCACGAGGCCGACCCGCTTTCCCGCCACGCCGTCGCGAAGGTGCGCGACGAGACTCGGCGCCGGTTCGGGCAGGGACGTCGAATCCATCGGATCGTGGCCCGCGATGACCTCGAGCAGCAGGGCCGCGTCGGCGACGTTCGTGGCGAAGGGACCGATCTGATCGAGTGAACTCGCGAAGGCGATGAGTCCGTACCGCGAGACCAACCCGTAGGTGGGTTTCACCCCGACGATGCCACAGAGCGCGGCGGGCTGGCGGATCGACCCGCCGGTGTCGCTGCCGAGCGCGAGCGGTGTCATGGCCGCGGCCACGGCCGCGGCCGAGCCGCCCGATGAGCCGCCGGGCACCCGGGTCGGGTCGAGGGGGTTACGCGTCGGACCGAAGGCGGAGGTCTCGGTCGACGAACCCATCGCGAACTCGTCGAGGTTGGTCTTGCCCACCGCGACGGCGCCGGCTCCGATCAGCCGGTCGATCACCGTGGCGTTGTAGGGCGGACGCCATCCCTCGAGGATCCGCGACGAGCAGGTCGTCGGAATCCCGATCTGGCAGAGGTTGTCCTTCAGGGCGATCGGCACCCCGGCGAGGCGTCCCGGGTCGACGCCGCGTTTGACCGCGTCATCGACGCGCGCCGCGGCCGCCATCGCGCCGTCCTCGTCGACGTGTAGGAACACGTTCAACTCGTCGTTGCGCGCCCGGATGGCGCGCAACGACTCCTCGGCGAGCGCCGTCGCGCTCAGCTCGCCTCGGCGCACGCCCTCGGCCATCGTGGTCGCGTTCACGGCGCCTCCCCCATGATGCGCGGCACCGCGAAGCAGCCGTCCTCGGCGTCGGGGGCCGCCGCGAGCACGACGTCGCGCTCCAGACTCGGGCGCACGACGTCGTCTCGAACCACGTTGATGAGGTCGTACGGGTGGGCCGTCGCGACGACGTCAGCGAGGTCCAGGGACTGCATGTCCGCCGCGTGATCGAGGATCCGCGCGAGCTGGACGGTGAAGAGGTCGAGCTCCTCGTCGCTCAGACGAAGCCGCGCCAACTTGGCCACGTGGGAAACCTCGGCCCGGGTCAGGCCACTCACGATGCCACCGTCTGGCGAATGAAGTCACGCGTGAGTGACTGCACGACCGGCTGGTCGTGATCGATCGTGGCGACGTGGTAGGAGTTCTCGAGCCACACCCGTTCGATGGGTCCGCGCACCCGCGCCACCAGGTCATCGCCGTTGTCGGCGCTGACTACGTGATCCTCGCGACTCGAGAGCAGCAGACTCGGCGCCACGATCGCGTCGAGCAGTTCATAGACCCCACCGATGCCCTCGAAGAGGCTCTTCGCGCACTGGAGCGGCGTCGCGTCGTAGGCGATCTCGCTCACCCCCTCACGCTTCACGTCCGATCCGATGGCGTCGATCGTGCTGAGTCCCGCGTCGATGAGCTGGTTGAGACCGTCGATCATCTCGGGCGCGGGGGGCTTGACCAGTGGGTTGATGAGCACCAGCGCGCCCACGTCGCGGCGTTGCGCGACGAAGGCGCTGAGTCCGCCGCCCATCGACAGGCCCACGACGGCGACGCGCCGGGTGCGTCCGGCGAGGTCGTCGTAGGCGTCCAGTGCGGCGCCGGTCCAATCGGACCAACTCGTGGTCATCATGTCCTCCACCGACGTCCCGTGACCGGGTAGGCGCGGCAGCGAGACCGTGAACCCGTCGGTGGCGAGGAACTCGGCGAGCGGTCGCATCGAGGAGGGGTTGCCGGTGAACCCGTGCAGCACGAGTACCCCGACGTCGCCCCCGGCGGCCTCGAATGGCTCACAACCGGGGAGAATGGCAGTCGTCATGGTTCACAGACTACCGGCCACGCCGTTGCCCGCCGATGGTCAGGGTGTCGCGGCGAAGTCAGTCGAGCAGGCTCGGGAGTTGAACGGCCAGTTCGGCGACGTCCCAGCGGTCGCCGCGTTCGAGGGTCTGGGTCATCGTCCAGTTCTGGAAGAGACGGACGGTGCCGCCCTGGACGAAGAAGACCCGCCCGGTGGCGGTGCAGTCCGCCATCGCCAGCGTCGCCACCAAGGGCGAGACGTTGGCGGGATCCCACGCGTCAAAGGTCGCCGCGTCGCTCGGCTTGACGACGTAGTCCGCGAGGCCCGGGGTCGACTCGGTCATCCGCGTTCGTGCGGCCGGCGCGATGGCGTTGACCCGCACGCCGTAGCGACCCAACTCCTCGGCGATGATGACCGTGAACGCCGCGATGCCGGCCTTGGCGGCGCCGTAGTTGGACTGGCCGATGTTGCCGAGCAGCCCCGAGGTCGATGACGTGTTGATGACCGACGCGTTGACCGGGTGGCCGGCTTTGGCCCGCTCGCGCCAGTACGTTGCGGCGTGGCGCGTGGGCACGAAGTGGCCCTTCAGGTGCACGTTGATGACGGCGTCCCAGTCGTCTTCCGAGAGGTTCACCAGTACCCGGTCACGCAGGATCCCGGCGTTGTTGACCAGGACATCCAGTTCGCCGTAGGTGTCGAGGGCCGCTTGGATCAGCCGAGCGCCACCCTCCCACTCGGCGACGTTGTCGTGGTTCGCGATGGCCTCGCCACCGAAGGCGCGGATCTCGGCGACCACCTCTTCGGCCGGTGTCGCCGTACTCGATGATCCGTCGAGGGCGCCACCGAGATCGTTCACGACAACCTTCGCGCCTTCGGCGGCGAACAGCAGTGCGTGCTCGCGGCCGATCCCGCGACCGGCCCCCGTGATAATCGCTACGCGACCGTCTAACGCACCCATCGGAACTCCCTTACTCGTCGTTGCCCGATTGTACCGAGACGCCGACGCACCTACCGACGCCAGAAGAACGGTGGTCTCGCGTGGGCGTGGTAGTGGTCGGGGATGTTGCGCATGTGGTCGTCGATCGTCCACTGGCCGACCCCGAGCTCACGGTCCGCCACGGCGGCCAGTCGCTCGTGGAGCTGTCGCTTCAAGTCCTCCGGGGGCGTCGCGTCGTGACTGCGCCACACCACCATCGGTACCAGACAGATCTCGCAGTCCGCGATCCAGCAGAGGTCGTCCTCGGCGTAGCGCGTCGTGATGACTGCCGCCTGGCAGAGTTCGCAGTCCCCGCTCACTTCACGTTGACGATGATCGTGGAGCGGTACGGCACCATCGTGCCCGGCGCGGGAATGGTTGACACGACCGTGGTCCACGTGCCCTTGGCGGAGCCCGGTCCCTTGGTGTGAAAGAAGAGGACCGCCTTCTTGAATGCGGCGAACGTCTGGGCCTGATCCATGCCGATCACGTTGGGCACCGGACGGGGACCAGTCCCGGCGACCGTGCTCGGGGCAACGGCGGTCGTCGAAGTGGTCGGGGTTGTCGTCGGGGTCGTCGCAGTCGGCGCGGTCGTCGAGGTCACCGGTGCGGTAGTCGTCGTGGCCGCGGGACCGTTACTGAGCGCCAACACCACCTTCACCCCAGCGGGCACGGTCTTGGGGTTCGAGTACCCGTGGTAGATCACCGCGGCGACCAGTCCGGCGCCTCGGGCGCTCGCGACCCTGGCCGTGCTCGGGCACGTCGCGGTGATCCCCACTTTCGCGAGCGCCGTCGTCGCCGCGGTGCAGGTCTCGCCGAGCACGCTCGGCACGGCGATTCGGGTCGCGCCGTCCGAGACGGTCACCGTCACGACCGAACCGGCCTTGGCCGAACTACCCGCCACGGGAGACTGCGAGATGATCTCGTGGGCGGCGACGGTCGTCGAGCGTTGATGCCCGGCGACGCGCACGCTCAGACCCTCGGCACTGAGCTGACTCGTCGCCTGGCTCGTGGTGAGGCCCACCAGGGACGGAACCGTGTGGCTCTGGGTCAGCAATCCGGTCTTCCACACCGCGGCGCCCGCCACGGCGGCGACCAGCACGAATGCAGCGAGCACGAGCGCGGCGCGCCGACGGCGCGGTGGTGGCACGATCGGATAGGGCTCGGAGGCACGGGCGCGCGCCCTCGCGTCGGCCGCGGGCGCGCCCGGTGCCACGTGGCGGGCCGGCTGAGGTCGCGGGAATCGAGGTGCGGGCGACTCATCGTGACCCGTACCGGCGATCTGTTCGGCCGACGGCGCACGGAACCCGATGGAGGTGCGCGGCTCGGACGGCTGATAGTGCGCGAGCAGCGGCATCGACCGGCTGACGGGCGTAATCGAGAGCGGTGCGGTGTCGGTCACGCTCGCGCTCAGTCGATTCGCGAACTGCTCCGCCGAGAGCCGCAGCAACGGGTCGGGGACGGCGGCCTGGGCGAGGATCATGTCGAGGGTGCCCAGTTCGGGACGAATCGGCAGCGGCGTGTTCATCCGGGCGCGCAGCATCGCCTCGGCTGACACCGCGTCGAAGGGAGTCTCGCCCGTCGCGACCTCGAAGAGGATCAGCGCGAGGGCGTAGACGTCGGACTTGGCGTCCCCCGGTTCCCCCTGGGCCTGCTCGGGGCTGAGGTAGCGCACGTCGTTGATCGAAGCGTGACCGGGGTGCATCGTACGCAGCCCCGCCATCGCGACGTCGCCAACGCGAACGCCACCGTCATCGCCGATGAGCAGTTTGCTCGGCGACAGGGCGCCGTGAACGATCCCGTTCGCGTGAAGGTAAGCCAGCGCCGAGGCCACGTCGCCGCCCAGCTTCGCCGTGTCACCGACGTCGAGGCGTCGACCGGCGGCCAAGACGTCTTCGAGCGAGCCACCGCTCATGTACTCACTCACCACGAAGATCGAACCCGACTCTTGACCACCGTCAAAGACCCGCGCGAGGTGCGGGTGACTGAGCGTCGCCGAGCGGATGATCTTGTCACGGAACGTCCGACGCACGTCCTCGTGCGAGGCCAGTTGGGGAAGCAAGACCTTCAGCATCACCGTGCGGTGCAGGGTTCGGTCTTCGGCGACGTAGATTTCGGCCGTCGACCCGACGCCAACGGCGTCAGTGATGCGATAACGACCGACGACGTCGTGACCGGGTGAGAACGAGTACGTAGACATGGACAGACTCAACCCTAGAGCACGGTCTCGTGGTGTCAGGCAATGGTCGTGCGCCAGGAACCCGTCGAGAGGAGCGTCTCAAACTCGTCGGCGCCCACGAGGGTCACCGCCAGCGTTCGGGCCTTGGCGAGTTTGCTCGCCCCCGGCGCTTCGCCGACCACCACGCAGTAGGTTTTGGCGGACACGGTCCCCGGCGACGTGCCCCCGCGCGCGACAATGGCCGCCTCGGCCTCGTCGCGGGTGAATCCCGGCACCGCCCCGGTGACGACGACGGCGCGCCCGCGAAGCGTCTGGTCGAGTTCGTCGCTCGACGGCTCGACGAGGGTCAGCCCGGCCCCGGCGAGGCGCGTCATGCGCTCGACGACCTCGGGCGAGCGCACGAAGTGGAACACGGACGCCGCGATGACGGGCCCGACGCCGTCGACCGCCTCGAGTTCACCGAGCGGCGCCTCGACCATCTCCTCGTAGGTTCGAAACCACCCGGCGAGGGCGCGCGCCGCGACCGGTCCGACGTGACGGATCCCGAGGGCTACGAGCAATCGACTGAGTGGCTGGGCCTTGGCTCGTTCGAGGGCGGCGAGCAGGGCCGTCGCCGACACGGTGCCGAGCCCTTCGAGCTCTTCGAGTCGGGCAACGTCGAGGCCGAACAGGTCGGCCACGTCGCTCACGAGGCCCGCTTCGATCAGCTGCGCTGCTCGTTGTTCGCCCAAACCCTCGATGTCGAGGGCGCCGCGTGACGCGAAGTGGACGATCTGTTGAAGGAGTTGGGCCGGACAGTTGGGGTTCACGCAGTAGATGTCGCGCTCGTCGCCGAGACGAACCAGCGCGCCGCCACAGTCGGGGCACGAACTCGGGAACGTCCACGGGGCGCCACGCGCTGCGGCGGGGTCGATGACCGCGCCCACCACCTCGGGGATGACGTCCCCGGCCTTTCGCACCACCACCTGATCACCCGGGCGCACATCCTTCAACGCAACCTGGTCCGCGTTGTGCAGGGTCGCCAGCGAAACCGTGGAACCCGCGACGACGACCGGCTCGAGGACGGCGTAGGGCGTCGCGCGACCCGTGCGACCGATCGAGACCTCGATCGCCAGGAGCCGAGTCGTGCGCTCCTCGGGTGGGAACTTTCGCGCGATGGCCCACCGCGGTGCCCGTGAGGTCGAACCCAGCTGGGCCCGCTGGGAGAACTCGTCGACCTTGATCACTACGCCGTCCACGTCAAAGGACAGGTCGTGACGGTGCGACTCGAACCACGACGAGCGTTCCACCATCGCGTCGACGCCCACGACCACCCGCGCGTCCGCGGCGACGAGGAACCCCACCTGGGCCAGTCGGGCCAACAACGCCCCCTGGCTGGTCACGCCGAGCTCGTTCGAAGGGTCGACGACCTGATAGGCGAGGAAGGACAGCGCGCGTTCGGCGGTCACCGCGGGATTCTTCTGGCGCAGGCTGCCGGCGGCGGCGTTACGGGGATTGGCGAACTCTCGTTCCGCGCGTTCACGCTGCAGGCGGTTGAGCCCGAGAAACGCATCCTTCTCGAGGAAGACCTCGCCGCGCACGTCCAGTCCCCCCGCCACCCGGCCGATCGAGGGCGGAACGCTCGCCACCGTGCGCACGTTGGCCGTGACGTCCTCGCCGGTCTGGCCGTCACCCCGGGTGGCGGCCCAGGTGAGCACCCCGTCGTCGTAGTGGATCGACAGCGCCAAGCCGTCGATCTTGGGCTCGACCGCGAAGGCGATGCTCTGCGCGTCGAGATCGAGTCCGCGCGCCACCCGATCGGCCCACGTACGAAGTTCCGACTCGTCAAAGACGTTGTCCAGGCTGAGCATGGCCTCGCTATGGCGAATCGGCTGGAACGCGCTGTCGGGCGTGGCGCCAACGGTCTGACTCGGCGAAGTCGGCACGACCAGGGACGGGTCTGCACGTTCGAGACGCCGTAGTTCGCGCACCAGTTCGTCGTAATCGGCGTCGGGGATCAGCGGCGAGTCGTGAACGAAGTAAGCGTTGTTGTGCAGGGCGATCTGCGAGCGCAACCACGCCACACGCTCCGAGGTCGCGGTCACGGTCGGTCCACGACCGCCGCACCCAGGACGACCTCGGGGTCTTCGAAGGCGTAGAAGACGACCGTCTGGCCCGGCGCGATCGGACGGATCGGCTCGTCAAAGACCACTGACCAACCGCCCGTCGCGTGCAGGACGGCCGGGCGCGCTACCCCGTGCGCGCTCGTCTGGACCCAGAGTCTCGCCGCATCGGCGAGCGCGGTGTCGGACGCGCAGATGGAGTCCGAGTCGAGTGGAACCGTCGAGACCATGACGTCCTCGAGCCGGTCGACCTCGACGCGCCCCGCCGCCAGGTCCACGTTGGTCACGTACCGGCGCTCGCCGTCGCGACCCGGCGCGACGCCGCGGCGCTGACCGACGGTGACCAACTGGGCCACGTCCACCCGCCCGAGCACGTCACCGGTCGAGCGGTCGACGACACTGGCCGACGTGACGGGGATACGACTACGCAAGAACGTCTCGCGACCGCGCGACGCTTCGATGAAACAGACGTCCTGGCTGTCGGGTTTGTTCCAGGTGCGAAGACCCAGTCGTTCGGCCTCGCGCCGAACCTCGTCCTTGGTCATCGAACCAATGGGCAGTTGCAGACGCGCGAGCATCGGGGCCGTCAGGTAGCCCAGCACGTAGCTCTGGTCCTTGGCCGGGTCGGCGCCGCGGGCGAGCGCCGGTCGGCCGGCGCGATCGACGATCCGGGCGTGGTGACCCGTCGCCACGGCGTCAAACCCGAGCCGGTTCGCCCGGTCGATCAAGAGATCGAACTTGATGTGCTTGTTGCACTCGATGCAGGGATTCGGCGTCAGGCCGGCCGCGTGGCCGGCGACGAAGGGTGCTACGACGTGGCGCTCGAACTCCTCGGTGTAGTTAAAGACGTGGTGATCGATACCCAGAACCTGGGCGACCCGACGCGCGTCGTCGACGTCGGCCACTGAACAGCAGCCCGAGTCCGAGGCGCCGCCCCACAGTTTCAGGGTCGCGCCCACCACGTCGTGTCCGGCGTCGCGCAACAGGCCCGCGGCGACCGACGAATCGACCCCACCGCTCATCGCCACCAGAATCTTCACCGGACCAGTCTGCCAGCCGAACCGCAATCACCGTTCAGCGAAGTTGGTGCACGATCCCCGCCACGATCGCGATCACGGCGTCCACGTCCTCGGCGGACGTCTCGGCGCCCATCGAGAACCGCAGAGATCCCCGGGCCCGGTCCGCGCCGACACCCATCGCCTCGAGGACGTGACTCGCCTGACTCGCCCCGCTCGAGCAACTCGCCGCCGCCGACGCGTAGACACCGGCCTGGTCGAGCAGGAAGAGCAGTTCGTCGCTGGCGAGTCCCTCCAGGGTCACGTGCACGGTCCCCGCCACGCGTAGGGCGGCCACGCCCGTGACCGAACAGCCGGGCAAGAGTGACAGGGCGTTCACCATCGTCGTCTGGAGTCCCGCGACCCGCTCGTTGACCTCCTCGAGCTCACGAGCGGTCGCGCGCACCGCCGCGGCGAGTCCGACGGCCGCCGCGACGTCAACGGTTCCCCCGCGCCGACCCTGTTCCTGGCCACCACCGGGGACGAGAGCATCAAAGCCGACGTCACCGCGCACCACCAGTGCCCCCGCGTTCACGGGTCCGCCGAGCTTGTGCGCGCACAGCGAGACCATGTCGACCGACGCGGTCACGGTCGGCAGGTGCAGCCAGGGCGCCGCGGCCACGGCGTCGGTGTGCACGATGGAACCGCCGTCGAAGGCGCCGTGCGCGATCGCCGAGACGCCGTCGAGGGGTTGGCGAACACCCGTCTCGTTGTTCACCGCCATCACGCTCACGACGGCGGTGTCGGCGCCGAGGGCTCCGCGCAGCGACTCGAGGTCCACGACCCCATCGCCGTCCACGTCGACGTAGCGCACCGAGACACTGGGGCAGTTCTTCGCCATCATCGCCGCCGCGTCGAGCACGGCGTGGTGTTCGATGCGAGAGACGACGATCGAGGTCGTGTCGTGGTGGCGGCGGTGGTAGTTCGCCACCCCCGCGACCGCGAGCTGACACGACTCGGTGCCGCCACCGGTGAAGACGACCCCGCCCGGCTGCGCACCGACGAACTCGGCGACCACGTCGCGGGCCTCCTCGACGGCGCGACGGGCCTCGCGCGCTGCGCGGTGGCTGCCCGACGGATTGCCGACGACGCCGTGCAGCCACGGCTCCATCGCCGCGGCCACCTCGTCACGTCGTGGCGCCGACGCCGCGTGATCGAAGTAGTACGACTTCATCAGACCACGTAGAAGGACTTGACGTTGGTGAACTCCTTGATGCCATAGGTCGAGAGTTCGCGCCCGAAGCCGGAGTTCTTGGTGCCCCCAAAGGGCAGCTCGGGCATGGAGGCGACGACCGCATTGGCGAAGACGACCCCGACCTCGAGTCCAGCGATGGCGGCGTCGATTTCGGCGTCGTCGCTCGACCAGATCGACCCACCGAGCCCCCACGGGGTCGCGTTCGCGTAGGCGATCGCGGCCTCGAGGTCGTCGGCGACGTGCACGACCGCGACGGGACCGAAGAGCTCCTCGTTCCCGGCGCGTGAGTCGCTCGGCACGTCGCTCAGAACGGTGGCCGGGTAGAAGAACCCCTCTCGCTCCAACGGCGCGCCGCCGGCGTGGACGACCGCGCCGGCCTTCACCGACGAGGCGACCTGGTCGGCGAGTTGGCTGAACTGCGACTGCGAGACGATGGGTCCGAGCACGGTGGACGGATCCATCGGGTCACCGGTGGGCACCGCGGCCATCGCGTCACTGAATCGGCTGATGAACTCGTCGGCGCGCTCGCGCACCACGATGAATCGCTTGGACGCGATGCACGCCTGACCGTTGTTCTGCACGCGAGCCGTGACCGCCATCGGCACGGCCGCGTCGAGGTCGGCGTGGACCCCGACGATGAACGGGTCCGAGCCGCCCAGTTCGAGCACGCACTTCTTCAGGTGCGCACCGGCCAGCGCCGCCACCGAGCGACCGGCGCGCTCAGAACCGGTGAGGGTGACACCGGCCACGCGCGAATCGGCGATGATGCCCTCGATGGCGTCGACCTCGACGAACAGATTCGTCATGACCCCGGCGGGAAAGCCCGCGCGCGTGAACAGCTCCTCGATGTACAACGCGCTCCCGGGTACGTTGGGCGCGTGCTTGAGCAGCACCACGTTGCCCGCCATGATCGTGGGCACCCCGAAGCGCACCACCTGCCAGAGCGGGAAGTTCCAGGGCATGATCGCGAGGATCGACCCGATGGGGTCAAAGCGAACGCCGCTGCGCCGCGCGCTGGTGGCGACGGTCTCGGGCGCGAGGAACGCTTCGGCGTTGTCAGCGAAGTAGCGCATCGTCGAGGCACACTTGAACGCCTCGCCCTTGGCCGCAGCGAAGGTCTTGCCCATCTCGGCGGTCATCAGGGCCGCGATGACCGGAATCTCACCCTCGATGAGCTCGGCGGCGCTACGCATCAGGGCGGCGCGCTGGGCGATCGGCGTGTCGCGCCACCGGCGATAGGTCTCAGCGGCGAGGCTGAGACGGGCCTCCACCTCTGCGCCCGTGTGGGCGGGGTATTCGGCGATGCGCTCGCCCGTGGCGGGGTTCGTGGCAATAAATGGCATGGGTCTAGTCTGCCAGTAATTGCGCCTCGCTCTTCGAAGCCGACGCGAACGGTGCCCAAAAGGACGGCTGGGTCAACGTGATACCCACCACGACCAACGCCATCGCGCCGGCGCCGAGTCCGGTGACGACGCGCACGCCCCACCATCGGGCCACGGTTGCCTGCACGACGGCGCCGAGCGGGTACGCGACCGAGAGCGAGAGCGTGTACAGCGACAGGATTCGCGAACGCTCGCGCACCGGCGCGTGCAGTTGCACCGACGTGATCAGGCCCGTCAACGTCCCGACGTAAGCCGCACCGAGCACGACGAGGGCCGCCATCGCGAAGGACAGCGACGGCGCGAACGCGTAGAGGGCTTCGCTGAGCACGGCCGCCGCGATCGAGAGCCGCAGCACGAATACCCTCGAAGTCCGTCGCGCCACGCCCGGCAGGGTGACGGCGCCCACCACCGCGCCGACCCCCTGGGCGCTGACCAACCAGGACGTGCCCACCTTGCCCGCGCGCAGGACCTCAATGGCCATCGCCGGTACGAGGGCGATGAAGGGACTGACCGTGACCGCCACCACCGCTACTGCGATGATCGGGTACCGGCACCCGTCGATCGACCAGGCCCGACGGGCGCCCTCGACGGTCTCGCCCCAGAGCCGCACCGGTGCGACAACCCGCGGTCGTGGCGTGCGGGGCACGAAGAGGAACGCGACGACGACGAACACGAAGGTCGCGGCGTTGATCGCGAAACACCATCCCGGTGATCCGAGCGTGAGCGTGAGCGCGGCCAACACCGGACCGATGACGCGACCGAGGTTGAACTGCGCTGACGAGAGCGATACCGCCGCGAGGACCTCGGAGCGATCGACCAAGTCAGGCAGGAGTGACTGCATCGCCGGCCAGGCCGCAGCACTCGCGAGACCCTCGACGACCGCGAGCGCGCAGGCCGTCGTCGGTGAGAGGTGTCCGGTGAACTCGGCCGTCGCGAGCAACGCCGCGGCCACGGCCATGACCACGTTGTTGATCTGGATCCACCGCTGGCGGTTCCACCGGTCGGCGACGAGTCCCCCGAGGGGCGAGCCGACCAGGCTCGGTACCCACGCCGCGGCCGTCACCAATCCCAGCCACACGGTGTTGTGCGTCGTCTGGGTGAGGTAGACCCCGAGCGCGACGGACTGCATCCACGTGCCCGTCGAGGACACGAAGGACGCCGAGAGGACGATGGCGAAGCCGGTGTGTCGAAGCGGTGCGAATGACGCCGACGGCATGGGTCCCCGATCGGCCGGTGACGGACTCAACCGCGCCGACGCCGCGGGCGCAACGCGAACCACCAGATCGACAGCACGGTCACGAGCGCGCCGAGGACCCCGAACGTCGATCGAGACCCTTTGGCGCTGCGCTCGTGCATGGACCCATGGTACCGACGAGGCCGGGGGCGTACGCCCCCGGCCTCGTCAACTTCTTGATCGCTACGACGACCTAGTCCTGCTTGCTGGCTTCCACCGAAAGCTCCAAGACGACCTTGTTGCCGACCACGAGCGACCCGTTTTCGAGGGCGCCGTCGAAGCTCACGTTGAAGTCGCGCCGGTCGATCTCGGCGAAGGCCTCGAAGCCCGCGACCGTAGCGCCCGGGGCCATGCCGGCACCCGAGCCCAGGAACTCAACGTCAAACGCGACGGACTTGGTGACGCCACGGATGGTCAGGTCAGCGACCATCTCGATCTTGTCATTGCCCTTGTCGGTGAGCTTCGTCGAGGTCAGGGTCAGCGTGGGGTGGTTCTCGAGGTCGAGGAAGTCCGCGCTCTTGAGGTGGCCGTCACGCATCTCGTTGTCGGTCGTGATGCTCGCGGCCTGTACGGTCGCCTCGACCTTGGACGTAGCGACCGAGTCACCGATCGTGATCGTGCCGGCGAAGTCGGTGAAGTGACCACGGACCTTGGCGGCGATCAGGTGGCGTGCAACGAAGCCGACGTTCGAGTGGGTGCTGTCGATGGTGTAAACACCGGGAGCGGGAAGGTTGCTCATTGTTTTCTCTCCTAGATACGAACACTGGTTTGTGTTGTCTCCAGTATAGTTGCACCTACAACTATTTGTCAAGCAGTAATTGCAACCTAAGATTCTGCTATACTTAGTTCATGTCGATCGACCCCACTGCCTGTCCCTCGGGAGACGAGCAGGTCACGCTGTTCGGCCTCCTGCTCGAGACCAACGCTCGCCTCGCCCGCGGTCTCGGCGTCGAGCTCGAAGCGACGTGTGATCTACCCCTCGCCTGGTTCGAGGTCCTCCTGCAGTTGCGCAAGTCGCCCGATGGTCGACTCAAGATGAACCAGGTGGCCGACGCCATCGTCCACTCGACGGGCGGCACCACCCGGCTGATCGACCGACTCGAAGAGGCGGGCCTCGTCGAGCGGACCCTGTGTCCTTCAGACCGGCGCGCGATCCACGTCGCGATCACCGAAGCCGGCAACGCCAAGCTCGACGACGCCCTCGCCGTCCACCTCGACTACCTGGACCAACGCCTGGCGGGTCGACTCAGCGAGTCCGAGCGCCGGTCGCTGTCCAAGTTGCTCGGCAAACTCAACGCGAGCGTCTAGACCCGCTCGATCCAGACCGACGCCGCGCGGCCGTCGTCGAGTTCGAGCGCGTGGGCCGGTGCCGGGTGACTCCCCGTTTCGATCGCCGTCGCGAGCACTTCGCGCGCGAGGACCCCAAAACCGTCGGCCAGGTCGTCGAGCCCGCTCAGCGTGACGCGAATGTGGTCCGCGACGTCCAGACCCGAGGACTTACGCAGGTCCTGGATCTGGCGCACGACGTCGCGCAGGTAGCCGCGACGACGGAGCTCGTCGTTGAGCGTGAGGTCCAACGCGATGACCTCCGCACCGTCGCGCGAGACGGCGAACCCGCCCTGGCTGCGCACGCGCAATTCCAGGTCCTCGGCGCCGAGGTCGAAGGCACCGGTGGAGAGCTCGACGCGCACCGTCTCGCCCGCGTCGAGCACGGCGGCGGCGGCCACGGGGTCCAGGGCGGCGAGGGCCGGCTTGAGCTCCTTGACCGCTTCACCGAGGCGTGGGCCGACGGACCGGAAGTTGGGCACTAACTCGAAACTGAGCACCTCAGCCAACTCCGTACCGTATTCGAGCACGTCCACGTTGAGCTCGTCCTCGACGACGTCCTGCGGCGGGCGTGGCGCGTCGTTGGGCAGGAACACGAGGGCGCGGGCCAGTGGCTGGCGGACCTTGATGCCCGCCTCGGCGCGGGCGGCGCGACCGAGTGAGGTGAGCCGTCGAGCCACGACCATCGAGCGCTCGAGGTCCTCGTCGATCAGGTCGGTCGTCGCGACCGGCCAGTCCTCGAGGTGAACCGACGCTGCGTCGTCGACGTCGTTGAGCGCGCGATAGAGCCGTTCGGCGACGAACGGCGTGAACGGGGCGATGAGCAGCGTGATCCGCTGCAGCACCGTCAACAGGGTCGCGTGCGCCGCCAGCGAGTCCGACGCCGGTGCATCCGGGTCCGTCCGCCAGAAGCGACGACGGCTGCGCCGGACGTACCAGTTCGACAGGTCGTCGATCAGGGCCGCGAGCGCGTCGGTCCCGCCGAGCGGCTCGTACCCGTCGAGCGCGGCCGTCACCGCGAACGTCGTCGTCTCGAGACGCGAGAGGATCCACCGGTCCATGTCGTTGCGCGCACCCGCCGGCGGCACCCCGGGGTCGGCGGGGTCGAAGCCGTTGAGCGCGGCGTAGGTCGTAAAGAAACTGAACGTGTTCCAGAGCGTCGCCAGCGTCTCGCGCAGCGACGAGTCGATAGCGCCCAGGCTGGCCCTCGTCGACGTCCACGGCGATCCTTGCGAGAACATCCACCAGCGCAGCGGGTCGGCACCGCGGGTCGAAAGGACCTCCCACGGGTCGATGACGTTGCCGACGGACTTACTCATCTTGCGGCCCTGTTCGTCCACGATGTGGCCGAGACACAGCACGTGTTGATAGGGGGTGCCCCCAAAGACGAGGGTGTTGACGGCGAGCAACGAGTAGAACCAGCCACGGGTCTGGTCGATGGCCTCGGCAACCAACTGCGCGGGGAACTGCATCGCCTCGGACGAACCCGCGACGTGCGGGTAGCCGACCTGGGCCGCGGGCATCGCACCCGAATCGAACCACGCGTCGATCACTGGCTCGACCCGCCGAGCCACCCGAGCGCAGGTCGGGCAGTCAAAGACCACGTCGTCGATGTAGGGGCGATGCGGATCGAGGTCGCTGAGGTCCCGACCGGCCAGCTCGCCCAACTCGGCGCGCGAGCCGATACAGGTGAGGTGGCCGTCTTCGCATCGCCAGATCGGCAGCGGCGTGCCCCAGAAGCGGTCGCGTGAAAGCGCCCAGTCGACGTTGTTGGCGAGCCACTCACCGAAGCGACCGTCGCGGATGTGGGCCGGGTGCCAGTCGATGGTCGAGTTCTCGGCCATCATCGCCTCTTTAAACCGGCTCGTCGCGATGTACCAGCTCGGCTTGCCCCAGTAGATAAGCACCGTGCCGCAGCGCCAGCAGTGTGGGAGGGCGTGGGTGTAGTCCATGCGCCGAATGAGCAGACCGCGTCGTTCCAGCTCGTCGTTGATCATGTGATTCGCCTGGCGTACGTCGCGGCCCTCCAGCCACCCGATCGCCGAGGTGAACGTGCCGTCGGGACCGACGGGGTTAACCGTCGGCAAACCGTATTCCCGGGCCACCTGCCGGTCCACCTCGCCGAAGGCGGGCGCCTGGTGCACCAGTCCGGTGCCCTCGTCGGTCGTGACGTAGTCGGCGGCGACCACGTAGCAGGCGTCCACGTCGTCAAGTTCGACGTCGGTGAAGGGTCGTTCGTAGTGCAGTCCCACCAACTCGGCGCCCGAGAGTGTCGCCGACGCTTTGACGCTGGGTCCGAAGACCGATTCCACCAGGTCCGCGGCGACGACGGTGCCGTCCACCACGGCGTAGGTGATCGACGGGTTCACCGCCACGGCGACGTTGGACAGGAGCGTCCAGGGAGTCGTGGTCCACACCGCGAGGTGCGTGACACCGGCGACGCCGTGGGCTGGCGCGTCGGTCACCGCGAGACGCACGTAGCAGCTCTCGTCGACCTCGTCGGTGTAGACCCCGGGCTGACCGAGCTCGTGACTCGAGAGGGCCGTGCCACACCTCGGACAGTACGGGACGACCTTGAGGTCCTCGTAGAGCAGTCCGCGTGCGAAGAGTTGCTGGAGCTGCCACCACACCGATTCGATGTAGGAGGGATTGAAGGTGAAGTACGCGTGCTCCATATCGGTCCAGTAGCCGATGCGCTCGGTGAGCCGTTCGAATTCACCGACGTAGGTCATCACCGACTCGCGGCAGAGCCGCGTGAACTCGGTGATGCCGACCTCCTCGATGATCGCGCGCTTGCCCGAAATCCCGAGCTGCTTTTCAACCTGGACCTCGACGGGGAGGCCGTGCGTGTCCCACCCGGCCCGGCGCGCGACGAAGCGACCGCGCATGGTCTGATAGCGACAGAACAGGTCCTTGTAGATCCGTGCCCAGACGTGGTGCAGACCCGGCTTACCGTTCGCGGTCGGGGGCCCCTCGTAGAAGACCCACGGCTCGCAGCCCAGCCGTTGGTTCATCGAGCGAGTGAAGACGTCGTTGGCCTTCCATCTCGCCAACTCGGCCTCTTCGAGGCCCACGAAGTCGAGGTCGGCGCTGACGGGTTGAAACACGGTGCTCCTTCATCGGATCTTCTCATCGTACTAATCGACTCGCGACGTTCGATTACCCGTAGCGTGAAGCGATGCCGATCACCATTACGGACGAACCCGTCGGGGCCAGTGGTCCCATGAGCCTCATCTACGCCGCGGTCGACGAACTCGAGCGACGCTACGGCGTCGCCGACGACGCGCCTCACCTTAATTACGACGAACTTCGACCACCGCGGGGGTTCTTCCTCGTGGCCCGGGACGAGGGCCACCTGGCCGGTGGCGTCGGCGTTCGCCCGATCGGCGAACCGACGGCACTGTGCGGTGAGGTTAAACGACTCTGGGTCCGCCCCGACCTTCGGCGACTCGGTGTGGCCAAGTCACTCATGGACGCCGCCGTCGAGCGCGCGCGTGAACTCGGCTACCGGCGGCTCTACCTCGAAACGGGCCCGGCGCAGCCCGAAGCCCAGGCGCTGTACCCGAGGATCGGCTGGGAGACGGTCGCCGAATTCCCGCCGGGCGCCTACTCCCACCCCGGCGCGTCGCGTTTCGCGCGGGCTCTCTAGCGCCCGAAGGCGCGGTCCATCCACAGCGGCGAGAGATCCGCGAGCGATTCCAGCACCAGGTCGGCGAGCCCGAAGGCCGGCAGTCCCCGATCGAGGGGCGTGGGCACCGCGACGACTGACATCCGGCCGGCCTTGGCGGCGAGAACGCCGGCCGAGGAGTCTTCGAAGACCAGACAGCTGGTCGGGGGAACCTTGAGGTTGGCGGCCGAGCTGAGAAAGACCCCCGGGTGGGGCTTACCGAACGGCTCGGTTTCGGCCGAATTGACCGACGCGAAGCGAGTACCCAAGTCGAAGTGCGCAAGACAGCGCTCGATGAGCGCGTAGGGCGTGGAGCTCGCGAGCGCCACCGGTCCGCGCTCGGCCGCGAGATCGAGCGCTCGAATCGCGCCCGGAAGCAGTCGTCCCCGGGACTCGACGAGGTCCCCGACGCGATCGAGGAGCCGCGCGACGACCTCGTCGGTGCTGGCGCCACGCCAGGGGTAGTGCTGGTACCAGTACGACACGACTTCGGCGACGAACATGCCCTTGGTCTTACGGTCCTCATCCTCGCTGATCGGAACGCCCAGGGACCCGAAGATCTCCACCTCGGCGCGGTGCCACAGCACCTCGGAATCGATCAGGAGCCCGTCCATGTCAAAGAGGGTCGCGCGCATCGTCACCCCGACACTTTGACACAGCCGTAACGTGGGTCCGTGCCCACCATCCGCCTGCTCGCGCCGTCGGACGTGGCCGAAGTCGTCGAGGCGGTCGCGCGCGACCAGCACGTCGCGAGTCAGTTGAATCCCTTCATCGACGCTGAGCTCGACCGAGGCGAACTCGGCGATTCGTATCGGGGTCGGCGCGCACCCACGTGGATCGCGATCGACGGAACCCGACTCGTTGGCCACCTCACCGCGACGACGCTTCGAAGACCGTCGGGCCGGGTCAGCGCGTGGGTGAGTCCCGACGCGGCCTCCTTTGACGGCGTGGCGACCTTGGGTTCGCTCTACGCACTCGCCGGCGCGCGGTGGCTCGCCGACGGTGTCGAGGACCACGAAGTGTGGACGTACGATCGTCCCGACGCCCGCGACCCGTGGATTGAAATCGGATTCGCGCAACGGTTCCGTCGCGGGTCCCTCGAACTCTCTTCGCGTGGGGCGCCGTCCTGGCCGCCGGGGTATCGACTGCGAGACGGGACCCGCCACGACCTCGACCTCGCGGTGCACTTCAATGAGCTACTCGACGTTCAAGAGGTCGCGGGTCCGAGTTTCGCCCGACCCGAGCCACTCGAGCGCGCCGAACTCCTCGAGACCCTCGAAGACCCCGACACCGTCTACGCCGTGGTCGAATATCGGGGATCGCCGGTCGCCCAAAGCATGACCTTCCCCCTCTTGCCCGTTCGCGGCGCGCACGAGCGAACACTGCACCTCAGCGCCGTCGTCGTCGAACCATCGCACCGAGGACGCGGTATCGCGACGGCAATGCTCGACCAACTCGCGGTACGGGCCCGTCGACAGGGATTCCAATACGCGGACGTCACCTGGCGCACGGCCAACCTCGCGGCGGCCTCGTTCTGGCGCAACTACGGGATGACCCCGACGTACGTCCGACTCCAGCGTCGCGTCACCGAGGACTAGGACAGGGACGCCTCAATGGCGGCGACCAGCACCGGGTCGTCGGGGGTCACCGTCGGGGCAAAGCGCTGAATCGACCCGTCGGGCGCGAGGAGGAACTTCTCGAAGTTCCAACGGATGTCGCCGACGTGGCCGTCGGCACCCGCCACCGATGTGAGCGTCTCGTAGATGGGGTGACGATCATCGCCGTTCACTTCGATCTTTTCAAAGAGCGGGAAGGTCACGCCGTAGGTGGTCGAGCAGAACGCTTGGATCTCCTCGGCCGAACCCGGCTCTTGACCCTGGAACTGGTTGCACGGGAACCCAACGACGCTGAACCCACGCTCGGCGTAGCGCTCGTGCAGTGCCTCGAGTCCCTCGTACTGCGGGGTCAATCCGCACTTGGAGGCCACGTTCACCACGAGCACGCTCTGGCCTCGATAGGGGGCGAGCGACGCGTCGTCGCCGGCCAGGGTCCGTACAGGAATGTCGTAGACGCTCATGACCCGACCATACCGGTGCCGTGGCGCTCGTCGAACAGCGCCCTACTTCTATGCTCCTCGTATGCTTGCCGCCGTACTCACCGATGGGCGCCTCGAGGTCCGCCAGCGTCCAGATCCCGAGCCGGGGCCCGGCGACGTCCTGGTCGTCGTGGCCGGCGCCGGCGTCAACGCCGCTGACCTGATCCAGCGCCGTGGCCACTACCCCGCTCCGCCGGGCTGGCCCGTCGACGTCCCGGGGCTCGAACTCGCCGGGGTCGTAAGCGCGGTAGGTCCGGGCGCGGACCCCGGTTTGATCGGACGTCGGGTCTGCGCGATCGTCGGCGGCGGCGCGCAGGCGACCCACTGCGTCGTACCGAGTGAGCACCTGATGACCGTTCCCGACTCGGTCGATCTCGTCATCGCCGGGGGATTCGCCGAGGCGTTCGTCACCGCTCACGACGCCCTGGTCGCCCAGGCGGGCGCCACCGCTACCGACCGCGTCCTCGTCTCGGGTGCCGCCGGCGGCGTCGGCACCGCGGCGGTCCAGATCGGCGCGCGTCTCGGCGCCCACGTGATCGCCGTCACCCGCACCGCGCAGTTCCACGACGAGCTGAAGCAGCTCGGAGCCGCCGAGACCGTGACCGTGGACCAGGTGGCGACCCTCGACCCCGTCGACGTCGTGATCGAGTTGGTGGGCGCGGCGCACCTGACGTTCGCACTCAGCGTCCTCGCCGCGCGCGCCCGAGTGGTCGTCATCGGCGTGGGGGGCGGCGCGCGCGTCGAGGTCGACCTGCTGAGCGTGATGCAACGACGCGCCACGATCACCGGGTCGACGCTGCGCGCTCGGACGCGCGACGAGAAGGCCCTCGTGATTGGGCGCGCGAGCGCCGATCTTCTCGAAGACTGGTCGCAGGCACGACTGAGCGTCCCGGTCGCGCGGGTCTTCGACCTGAGCGATATCGCGGCCGCCTACGACTACTTCGCCGAATCGGGAAAGTTCGGCAAGGTGCTGGTTCGCGCCTCGTGACAACGTGGTCCGGCGGACCGGTCCCCCGACCGCACCCCTCACGTTGCGACCCCGAGCGACCCGACTACGAGGCGATTCTCGACGCGCACGAGCGCGCGGTGCGCACCGGAGAACCGACCTACCTCGATCCGACGACTGGCTTCGTCGTGCTCACGGTCGCGTCACATCTGCAACGGGGCCAGTGCTGTGATCGCGGTTGTCGTCACTGCCCGTACTTCGGGGCACCGTCGTGACTCAGTTGGTCATCCGGGTCGCCACTCCGCCGCACGAATCGCGCGGCGCGGTGGCGACCCGGATGACCGAGGACGCCTAGAGCAGGTCGCGCAGCGGCGTGTAGTTCAGTCCGTGAGACTCGGCAACGGGACCGTAGGTGATCGCGCCATTGACGGTGTTGACGCCTTCGGCCAACGCGTCGTCGGCGAGCACGGCCTCACGCCACCCGTGGTGCGCCAGTTCCATCGCGTAGGGCAGGGTCGCGTTCGCGAGCGCCGCGGTGGAGGTGTTCGGCACCGCGCCGGGCATGTTGGCCACGCAGTAGAAGATCGATCCGTTCACTTCGAAGACCGGGTCCGAGTGCGTCGTCGGCCGCGTCGCCTCGAAGCATCCACCCTGGTCGACCGAGATGTCCACGAGCACTGAACCGTCGCGCATCTTCGCCACCAGGTCATTGCTCACCAACTTGGGCGCCTTGGCACCGACGACGAGAACCGCGCCGATGACGATGTCGGCGCCGATGCAGGCCTCTTCCAGGCTCAAGGTCGACGAGGCGATCGTCTCGAGACGTCCATCGAAGTGATGGTCGACCTGTCGCAACCGGTCCAGGTTCTTGTCGAGAATCTTCACGTTGGCGTGCAACCCGACGGCGAGCGTCGCGGCGGCCAGTCCGGCGACACCGGCCCCGATCACGACGACGCTCACGGGTGCGACGCCCGGGACGCCACTGATCAATGAGCCGTGGCCACCGCCGGGTCGCATGAGGTGGTGGGCACCCATCAGCGGCGCCATCCGTCCAGCGACCTCGCTCATCGGCGTGAGCAGCGGCAGGGTGTTGTCGCGCAGCCGCACCGTCTCGTAGGCGATCGCGACGTTGTTCGCCGCCACGAGGGCGTCGGTGCATTCGCGCGAGGCCGCGAGGTGCAGGTACGTAAAGAGGACCTGGTTCTTGTGCGCGGCCAGTCGCGGGTACTCCACCGCGATCGGCTCCTTAACCTTCATGATCATGTCGCTGTCGGCCCAGACGTCGTCCACGTCGTCGACGATCGTGGCGCCATTGGCCACGTAGTCCTCGTCACTGATGGACGAGCCAACGCCCGCTCCGCGCTCGATAAGGACCTGGTGACCCGCGCCGGTGAGCTCGCGAGCGCCCGCCGGCGTGAGCGCCACGCGGTTTTCATCGGTCTTGATTTCCTTGGGTACGCCTATTTTCATGAAATTCATCCTAATTTGCCGTTTGCGGTGCCCTCGTTGGCTCCGACTACGCCTTCTTTCGCGCGAGCACGATGCTCAGGATCGCAAAGCCGATCCCGACGGTGAAGATCGCGGTTCCAAAGACGAACACTTGTGGCGGGATACCCACGCGGGTCGCACCGAACACCCACACGGGGAACGGCACACTCGTACCACTGAGGAAATTCGACGTCACGAAGTCGTCGATCGAGATCGCGAAGGCCATGAGCGCACCGGCGAGAACACCGGGCATGATCAGCGGCAACGTCACGCGCGTAAAGGTTACTGCGGGAGTCGCCCCGAGGTCGTAGGCGGCCTCTTCGAGCGCCGTGTCGAACCCGGCGAGCCGGGCGCGTACGGTGACCGTGACGTAGGCGATTGAGAACATGACGTGGGCGAGCACGAGGGTGAGGAAGCCGCGGCCGATGTTGAACGTGACGAACAGACCGAGCAGCGACGCCCCCATGACGATCTCCGGGGCGGCGATGTTCAAGAAGATCACCTGCTCGAACGCGCCCTTGCCCCGGAACCGGGGTGGTCGGTAGCGCACGAGCGCGATGGCGAGCATCGTGCCGAGCACCGTCGCGATGAGCGTGCTCACGAGCGCCAGGCGGATCGATAACCAGAACGAGGCCGTCAGGCCGGGCACGTTGCTCCACTGGTGATACCACTGCGAGGTGAAGCCGTTCCACGAGAAACTCACCAACTGCATGCTGCCGATGGTCTTATTGAAGCTGTAAAAGATCATGACGATGATCGGGAACACCAGGTACGCGATGACGAGCCACGAGTAGGTCGGCAGCAGGAACCGCGTCCAGCGCCGCTTCTTGGCGCCCCGTGCCTGGGGCGCTATCGCGGTGGAAGGTTGGTCGAGCAGCGTCATAGGTACTGCTCGATCGTTCGCGAACCCAAGAGTCGGGCGTAGAGGAAGATGCCGAGCAGGGCCACGACGAGCAGGATCGCCGAAAGCGACGCCCCACCGGCGTAGTCCAACGTCACGAGGAACTGATTCTGAATCACCGTCCCGATCATGGTGTTGGAGGTCCCGCCGAGGATCTCCTGGTTGACGTAGTCACCGAACATCGGGATGAACGTCAGCAGGAAGGCGGCGAAGATGCCGGGCACGGCGAGGGGCATGATGACCTTCATGAAGCCCACTCGCTTGGTCGCGTACAGGTCGTGGGCGGCCTCGAGCACCCGTCGATCGATTCGTTCCAGGGCCACGTAGAGCGGTAACGCGGTAAAGGGGAGGTAGTTGTAGGCCAACCCGGCCATCACCGCGTAACTCGTGCCCAGGATGTGGAAGCCCTGGGGCAGCAGGTGGATGTGCTTGAGTGCCCCAAGAACCACGCCGTTGTTAGAGAGCACGAACTCCCAGACGATCGTTCGGATCACGAACGAGACGAAGAACGGCACGAGCAGCATCAGCAGGAAGAAGTTCTTGCGACGCCCGCCGTAGAAGGCGATCCAGTAGGCGATCGGGAACGAGATGATCAGGTCCACCACCGTCGAGGCGGCGGCGAAGTAGAGACTGGTGATGAACTCCTGGTGATAGAGGCTCATCTCACTCGAGAACTCGCCCCAGTGCCAGGCCATCACGCACGCCCCCGTCGAAGGGCTGCACGTCTTGAGCGACAGCGAGAGCATCAGCACCAACGGCACGAGGAACAGCAGCAGGAGCCACAGACCCGACGGCAGGCTGAGTAGGTAGGGCGCGAGCGCCCTACCTACTCGCCGAGGATGCCGGGTGGTTACGCGCCCTGGATGATCGGGAGGAACAGGTTGTTCCACGCGTTGATCTCCTCTTGATTCTTAAAGGGGTAGTAGTTCTTCGACAGCTTGACCCGATCGGGGGTCGGAAAGACCGACGGTGAGTCAGCGGTCACCGACGTGGCGAGCCCGATCGACGGGGCCATCGCCTTCAGCGCCGCCGCGTCCCAGCCCGTCGGGTGCAGCAGTTGCTGCTTCGCCGCGGGCACCGGGCAGATGTAGTCGTTGTAGTACTCCACGACCGCCTGGGTCATCGGGCTGTAGTAGAAGTCCATCAGATTCATGGCGTCGAGCGGGTTCTGGGCGTAGAGCGGGATCGCCATGTTGTCGGTCCAGAGCATGAGGCCCTCTTTGGGCACCATGAGTACCAGGCTCTTGTACTTGCTGTTCAGGTTGGCTTGGAAGATGTCACCCGAATAGCACTGGGAGACCACGGTGTCGCCGTTCTTGAGGTGCTGGATGTAGCTCTGGTCGTAGTAGGCGGCCACCAGTCCGTCACTGCGCTGCTGCTGGAGCTTCTTGGCGGCCTTGGCCCAGTCTTTCTCGGTCGAGGAGAACGGTTCGACGCCGATCGCGAGCAAACCGGCACTCCCCAGTTCGAAGGGGTCTGAAAGCATGCCGATCTTGCCGGCGTACTTCTTGTCGAACAGGATCTGAATGCTGTCGCCCGGGTTCGTCACGTGCTTGGCGTTATAGGCGACCGAGGTCCATCCCGACTGCCACGCCATCGTGTACTTATTGCCCGGGTCCCACGACGGGCTCTTGACCAGCGGTCCGGCGTACTTGTTGAAGTTCGGCATCAACTTGTGGTCGATTGGCACCAGCCAGCCGTTCTGCATGAGATAGCCCAACTCGGGGTTGTTGTTGGTCATCACGACGATGTCGTAACCGGTCGACTG
>JAKAZI010000002.1:55467-67251 GCA_021809495.1 Actinomycetes bacterium
TCCTTGGGCGACCCCATCCCCTCAATACGACCGTGCCACATGACCGCGAGTCGGTCTGACATGGTCATCGCCTCCTCTTGGTCGTGGGTGACGTAGAGGAAGGTGATGCCCACCTGAGTCTGGATGCGCTTTAACTCGATCTGCATCTGACGACGCAGTTTCGCGTCAAGGGCCGACATCGGCTCGTCCAGCAGAAGCAGTTTCGGCTGATTCACGAGCGCGCGCGCCAGTGCGACACGCTGCTGCTGGCCGCCCGAGAGTTGGGACGACTGGCGCTTCTCGTAGTTCGGCAAGTCGACGATCTCGAGCATCTCACCGACGCGCCGCTTGATCTCAGCTTTCGCAATGTGCTGGCGGCGAAGCCCGAAGGCCACGTTCTCGAAGACGTCGAGGTGGGGAAAGAGCGCGTAGGACTGAAAGACGGTGTTCACGTCTCGGCGATAGGGCGGCAAGTTCGTCACGTCCTGGCCACCGAGCAGAATCCGCCCCTGCGTGGGGTCCTCAAATCCGCCGAGCATGCGAAGCGACGTCGTCTTGCCGCAGCCTGACGGCCCGAGCAGGCTGAAGAACTCTCCCGCCTCGACGCGCAAGTTCAGATTGTCCACCGCGTTCACGTCGTTGAACGTCTTGGTGACGTCAATGAATTCGACGTCGGCCGACTCCAAGTTGGCGATCCTGCCCGGTCGGCCAGCAGCGCGAGCGCCCCGTGGCGCCTTCGCTTCGGTGGCCTTCGTCGCCCCAATGCTCATGTAATTCCCCCCGACTGCCTTCTGCGTGGCCGAAGCCACTCCCCCCTGGTCCACGACCCCTGAGTCATGGACCAGGCCTATCACCCCGATACTGCGTCGTCAGTTCAGCTTCGTGAACGGACCATTACATCTCGATGTTGTGCATCACGTGCTTGATACGCGTGTAGTCCTCGAAGCCGTACACCGACAGGTCCTTGCCGTAACCCGAACTCTTGAAGCCACCGTGGGGCATCTCGGCGACGAGCGGAATGTGCGTGTTGACCCACACGCAGCCGAAGTCGAGGTCACGGGTAAAGCGCATCGCGCGACCGTGATCCGAGGTCCACACCGACGACGCGAGGCCATAGTCGACCCCGTTGGCGTAGGCGAGGGCTTCGGCGTCGTCGTTGAACTTCTGGACGGTGATGACCGGACCGAAGATTTCGCTCTGGATCATCTCGTCATCCTGGTGCAGCCCGGCCACCACCGTCGGGGCGACGAAGAAACCCTCGTCGCCGACCTGAGAGCCGCCGGCGGCGACCGAGGCGTGGCTGGGCACGCGCTCGAGGAACCCCGTCACCCGCGCCAGTTGATTGACGTTGTTCACCGGGCCAAAGAGCGCGTCAGCGTTGTCGGGCTTGCCGATAACCGTGTTCTTAGCCTGCTCGGCCAAGGCGTCTACGAAATCGCCGTAGACCTTGGACGCTACGAGCACGCGAGTCGCGGCGGTGCAGTCTTGACCGGCGTTGAAGTAGCCCGCGATCGCGATCCCCTCGACCGCCGCGGCCAGGTCGACGTCGTCAAAGACGATCACCGGCGCCTTGCCACCGAGTTCGAGGTGCACACGCTTGAGGGTCTTCGATGCCGTGGAGGCGACTTCCATCCCGGCGCGCACCGAGCCGGTAACCGATACCATCGCGGGCACCCGGTGCTCGACGAGTGCGCGACCGGTGTCGCGGTCACCACAGACCACGTTGAAGACGCCCTCGGGCAAGACCTCGGCCATCAGCTGGGCCATGTACAACGTCGACGCGGGGGTCGAGTCACCCGGCTTGAGCACCATGGTGTTGCCCGCGGCGATCGCCGGCGCCCACTTCCACACGGCCATCATCATCGGGTAGTTCCACGGCGTCACCGCGCCGCAGACGCCGATGGGTTCGCGCCGGATATAACTCGTCATGCCCTCCATGTACTCGGTGGCGCCACGGCCCTCGAGCAGTCGAGCCGCTCCCGCGAAGAAGCGGATCTGGTCGAGCATCGGAGGCACCTCTTCGCTGTGGGTGAGCGAGAGGATCTTTCCGGTGTTCTCCGACTCGATCGCGACGAGTTCGTCAGCGTGCTGCTCGAGGGTATCGGCGATCTTGAGCAACGCCAGACTGCGCTGGGACGGCGTCGTGCGACGCCACGATTGGAATGCCTTGGCTGCGACCGTGACCGCGTGGTCGACGTCAGCGGCGTCTGATACCGGCATCTCGGCGAAGGGTTGTCCCGTCGCGGGATTGAACACTTCGGCGTACTTCGCGCTCTTCGGCGCAACGTATTCGCCCCCGATGAAATTTGCCAGACGTCGCATACCCACCCCTCCTGAATCGGTTCTCTACCCCGTAATACAAGAGACACTCTGCCAGATTGTGCGGCCACGCGCAAGGTCATCTGTAAGAAATACGTCATTACTTACCAATTTCACGACGCATTCCGTCGTGAAGTATGCATATACTGTTCATATCCGCAGTCTGACCGCCGATTTGGTGGTACGGACGGGGAGCGACCAATGCCAGCAACTTCTCCGAAGCGACAGACCACCAAGAGCACGAGGAAAGCATCGGTCGCCGACCACGCTCGCCTCGAGGTGATCTCGACGGCCAATGGTCTGGACGACATCGATCGTCAGATCATCAGCCACCTTCAGGAAGACGGGCGGCGTGCCTACGGCGCGATCGCGAGCGAGGTTGGTCTCTCCGAAGCCGGCGTGCGCCGACGGGTTCAACGACTGCGCGATATGGGCGTCATGCAGATTGTGGCCATTACCGATCCGTTGCAACTCGGCTACGGTCGCGAGGCCCTGATCGGTATCCGAGTTCACGGCGACGTGCGACTGGTGGCCGATCGGGTCGCGGCGATCGACGAGGCGAACTACGTCGTTATGACCGCGGGCAGTTTCGACATCATCGCCGAAGTCATCGCAGTTGATGACGCGGCCCTGGTGCATCTTCTCAACGACGCCATTCGGAGCATCCCTGGGGTGACCGAAGTTGAAACATTTCTGTATTTGAAACTTTCAAAGCAGACCTACACATGGGGGACGAAGTGACTTTGCACGAAATCATCTCTGACGGCATCGCCGTCAACGATCCGAAACACGAGAGCCATGCGTACTCCGAGCGGGCTCGCCGCAATCTGTGGTTGCAGATGTCGCGGATGGGCGCGTACTCGGAGTCAAATGAAGTGCCGATCATGGTACGTGGCGAGGGAACGCGGGTCTACGACGCCAATGGCGTCGAGTACTTCGACGGCCTGTCGGGCCTCTTTACCAACGCGCTCGGCCACGGCCGCACCGACATCGCCGACGCGGCCGCCGCGCAGATGAAGGAGTTGGCGTTCTTCCCGCTGTGGACGTACGCACACCCCGCCGCCATCGATCTGGCCGAGAAGTTGGCGAGCCTGGCCCCCGGCGACCTCAATCGAGTCTTCTTCACCACTGGTGGAGGCGAAGCGGTCGAGAGCGCCTGGAAGTTGGCCCGTCAGTACCACCGCCTACGCGGCGAGACCGATCGCTACAAGGTGATCAGCCGCGACATCGCCTACCACGGCACCACGATGGGTGCCCTGACCATCACGTCGCTCGAGAGCTACCGCGTGCAGTTCGAACCGCTGGTCCCCGGCGCCGTCAAGGTCCCGCCGACCAACTTCTATCGCGCGACCGAACACGCTGACGACCTCGTGGCGTTCGGTCTGTGGTCGGCCGAGCAGATCGAAGAGGCGATTCTGCGCGAGGGACCCGAGACGATTGCGGCCGTGTTCCTCGAGCCGGTCCAGAACGCCGGCGGCTGCTTCACGCCACCCCCAGGGTATTGGCAGAAGGTTCGCGAGATCTGCGACAAGTACGGTGTCCTGCTCGTCTCTGACGAGGTGATCTGCGCCTTCGGCCGGATCGGGACGTGGTTCGGTGGTCAGAAGTACGACTACGTACCCGACATCATCACCGCCGCCAAGGGCATCACCGCGGGGTACGCGCCGCTCGGCGCGATGATCGTGTCGGATCGCATCGCCGAGCCGTTCCAGCACGACGACATCGCCTTCCAGCACGGCTTCACCTGGGCCGGCCACCCGCTCTCGTGCGCCGTGGCGCTCAAGAGCATCGAGATCATCGAGAACGAGCGCGTGATCGAGAACGTCCAAGCGAATCAGGAGTACTTCCACCAGAGCCTGCTCGCACTGCGCGACATCCCGATCGTCGGCGACATTCGAGGAACCGGATATTTCTGGGGCGTCGAACTCGTCAAGGACCAAGAGACCAAGCAGGGCTGGTCGGGCGACGAGGCGGAGCGGCTCCTGCGCGGCTACGTCTCGCCCGAGATGTTCCGCCGCGGATTGATCTGCCGGTCAGATGACCGCGGCGACCCCGTTGTGCAGCTCGCGCCGCCGCTCATCTCAACCCGCGAGGACATCGACTTCATGGTCGGCGTCCTGCGCGAGGTCTTCACTGGAGCGGCCCAGCGGAACTACTAATGCGACCACCCGCATCACTGTGGTGGTCAACCATGGGAGAGGACGTCGTTGCGCGACCGTCCTTGAACGCGCACCTCGACGTGGACGTGGCGATTGTCGGCGGTGGCTTCACGGGTCTGTGGACGGCCCGTGAAGTCCTGCGTCGCGATCCGCACCTGCGCGTGCTCGTCATTGAGAAAGAGGTCTGCGGTTTCGGGGCGTCGGGTCGTAACGGTGGGTGGGCCTCGGCCCTCTACCCTCAGAGCACCACCGCCGTACGAGACGCCTACGGTGACGACGCCGCGGCGCACCTTCGACTGACGCTGGAGCGGGCCGTCGCGGAACTCGGAGACGCGACCGCGGCCGACGGCATCGACGCCGACTTCGTGCGTGGCGGCACGCTGGTGTTCGCCCGCGGCGAGGTTCAGGCAACGCGCCTGCGCGCCGAAGCCGAGGAGCTTCGCGCCGAAGGCGCAACCGACGTGCAGTGGCTGAGCGAAGCCGAAGCCCGCGAGCGCGGTGCGGTCACGCACGCGCTCGGGGCGCTGTACACACCCCACTGCGCCCGCCTGCAACCCGCCAAACTGGTCCGGGGCCTCGCCCGCGCCGTCGAACGGGCCGGCGCGACCATCGTCGAGGGCACGGCGGTCACCCGGATCGTGGCCGGCGACGCACGGCGACGCGCCACGGTGGTGACCACGAACGGTTCGGTCCACGCCACCTACGTCATTCGCGCCACCGAGGGGTACACGCCGGCGTTGTCGGGTGAGCGCCGCTCGGTCGTACCGCTCTACTCGCTGATGGTCGCCACCGAACCGCTGGCCCCCTCGTTCTGGGACGAGGTCGGACTGCGCAACTTCGAGACCTTCGCGGACGGCCGGCACCTCGTCATCTACGGCCAGCGCACCGCCGACGACCGGATTGCGTTCGGTGGCCGTGGCGCCCCCTACCACTACGGCTCGACCGTCGAACCCCGCTTCGATCAGAGTGCGAAGGTCTTTGCGCTCCTCGAGGCGACGCTTCGCGACCTGTTCCCGTCACTTAGCGGATCGATCACCCACCGCTGGGGCGGCCCGCTCGCGATGCCACGCGACCACGCCCCCGCGGTTCGACTCGACCATCACTCGGGACTGGCCAGTGTCGGAGGGTACACCGGCGACGGCGTCGTGCTCAGTCGGGTCGCGGCCACCGCGATGGCCGACCTGATCGTCGACCCCGACGCCGAGACCGACTTCACGCGACTGCCCTTCGTGCAGCACCGTTCGCGACGCTGGGAGTTCGAACCCCTGCGCTGGCTGGGCATCAACGCCGGTATCGGCGCCGCGACCTGGGCCGACCACCACGAGGGCCGCCTCGACACACCCAGCCGCGCGAGTCGATGGGTCGAACGATTGATGGGTTGAGTCAGTGCAGGATGTTCACGGCGCGGGCGGCGACGACCGCGATCGTGACCAGTGACACGATCGATTCGGACGCGAAGAGGGCCTTCGCGCGTGCACTGAGCGGCATCGCGTCCGCGGGGGCGAAGCTCGTGCCGTTGGCGAAGGACGTGTACAGGTAGTCGATGAAGCGCGGATACCAGTCCGCACGCGCGAGGTGGGGATTCTCCATCTGTGGGAACTGAAGGTCGGGCCACGCCGTGGTGTTGCCCGCTCGGCGATGCGGCCCGCCCCGGTCGATCTCCCAGAACCAGAGGCCGTAGATGACGACGTTGGTGATCCAGATGGCGACCGCCGAGTACACCAGTTCGCGGCCCTGGGTGACGGTACCGGTAAGCAGGTGCTGCACGAGCAGGGCCATCGACACCACGTTCGCCACACTGATGAGCGCAATGAGGATGATCGTCGCTCGACGAACGAGCGGCGATTCGTTGGGATGACGGTGACGGCGCAGCGAGAGTGGAATGAGCGGCAGGACGATCAACGCCGGGACGAGCCACCGGGGGCCGATCACCAGTCGACCCGGCAGGATCACGTAGAGCGCGACGCACACGACGAGCGCCAGGGACGCGGGCCAGCGCGGTTCGGGGTGGACGTCGGTCACGTCCGAAGACTAACTGAGGCGAATTTGGCCCAGGGCGGCGACGTTCTTCGGCGCGAGCAGCGACGGTATCGACGTCGACGAACCGAACATCTTCTTCAGGATTGACCTCGTGATCGGCAGCACGTCCTTGGCCGGCGGCGCGACGATTACGGCCGGTCGGTTGTACGAGAGCACCGAGACGGTAATCGCGGCCGTGGAGCGCTTCGAGGTGACCGTGAGTCCGAGACCCGTCAACTCACCCTGGCTGCCGACCGAGATGCTGAAGTCGACGGTGGCGAGTGTCGGCAACGTCACGGGCAGTCCCGCCGGCGCGCGAATCGTCGTGTGGTCTCGGTAGAAGTTGTACGTCGTGATTGACCCCGAGGTCGTGACCGTTTTGCGGGTGTAACCCGAAATGAGCGAGATATCGGGCTTGGTCATCTCGAGCGAATAGCCGTACAGCGACGGCAGTCTCATCGGGGTTGTCACCCACGAACGCCCGACGATCGACTGAAGGTTCGATAGCCCGGCGTAGAGGTGATGATTGACGAATCGTAGGTCGGCGTTGATCGACGAGAAGGCGAAGGGCACCTGGACCGTCGCGTCCACGCTGTTGGTGACGAAATTGACGTTGACGTCGGCGTTGACCGAATAGGCCTGACCCGTCGTGATGCTCACGGCGAGGTTGGCCGATTTGGGCGGGTACCCATTGAGCGCGAGCGCGTCGGTGGCCCTCGAACCCGGGTTCGTGTCGGTGGCGGCGATAACGATACCCGTCACCGTCAGCGCGAACGCGACCACGGCCAGCGCTACGGCGCCCGCCTTCTTCGATAGTGCCATGGGTCCACCCTAGTGAGGAACGCGCCCCGCGACGGCGCTCAGGCCGTGCCCAGCAACTCAATGAAGAGTTCGTGAGCGATATTGCGTCCGCTCGCGATGAAACCGATACGCGACGTCGCGTCACCGACCACGTCGGCGGTGATCGCCGCGTAGGCCGTGGTGGCCGAGCCCTCCAACACGAGTCCCGAGTTCTCGGCGACCTCGCGCACGCCGTGGCGAATCGCGACCTCGGGGACGAGCACGAGGGGCACGCCGTACCGGGCGATGAGCTCATTGGTCACCGCGCCGTCGTCACCGCCGCCGGCCAGGCCGTCCGCGATCGTCTCGTGGTGCACGACCTCCTCCATCGGGGTGCCGCGCAGGACGTGGTACATGGCGGCGCTCTCCTCAGGCTGGACGCCGGTGATCCGCACGTCGCCACGTCCGTGGGCTTCGCGCGACAGCAGAATGCCCGAGATCAGGCCGCCGCCGCCGACCGGCACCACGAGGTGCTCGAGGTCGGGGACCTGTCCGATGAGCTCATCGAAGACCGTCGCCTGGCCCGCGATGACGCTGGTGTCGTTGAACGGTGAGATGTAGCGGATACCCCGTTGACTGGCCAGATCGAGTGCGTGGGCCTGCGCCTCGTCGTAGCTCGAACCGACCTGGATCAACTCGATGTCGTAGCGACGAAGTTTTTGAACCTTCGCGATAGAGGCGTTGGCCGGTACTACGACGGTCGCGGGCACGCCGAGCAGCATGGACGCGTGGGCGATGCCGAGGCCGTGGTTTCCGGCCGACGACGTGATGACCGCGCCCGACGGGTCCTCGCGGTGGGCGGCGTCAATCGCGCTCAGCGCCCCACGGACTTTGAACGAGCCCGTCACCTGCAGCCCCTCCAACTTTGCGGTCACGAGTCGGTCGCGCATGTTCAACGTCACCGCCGGGGTCGGGACGAGATAGCGAGCGATGACCGCGCGCGCGGTCTCCAGCTGATCGGGTGTCGGCGCCGCGACGTGTCGAATCATGGGGGAACCTCCTCGTTCACCTTACCTGGGGCTCTTCCCCTAATTCAGTTCCCCACCAGTAAGGTCGGCGCGTGCACTCGCTGCTGGACGTCATCGCTCTCTCATCGGCCGCTTTCATTGGCACGATGTTCGACAACTACTTCGCCTTCGCCGCACAGTTGCTCGTCACCGATCCGACTCGTTACCGCCGGGTAGCGTGGGCCCAAGCCGTCGGGGTGACGCTGCTCGTCGTTCTCGCCGCAGCCGTCGGCTCCGTGCTGAGCGCGGTGCCCGTCGAATGGACCGGCCTGTTCTGTCTCGCGCCGTGGTCGATGGCGTGGTTCCGATGGCGCCATCGCGCCCAGGGTGCGCCGACGACCTATCGACGCGGCGCCGTTACGACCGTCCTCGTGACCGTCGCGCTCGGTGGTGACAACCTCGGCGTGTGGATCCCCCTGCTGCGCGCCGATGGCTTACGCAACGGGTTGGTCACCGCCGTGGTATTCGCGTTCTGGGAGTTCATCTTTCTGTTCAGTTCCCGGACGTTGACCCGCCACCCGCGTTTCACCGCCTTCGGCGAGGCGAACGCTCGACGGCTCATACCCTGGGTCTACCTCATCCTCGGCGGGCTCATCCTGGTTGAGAGCGGGCTGCTCTGACCGCGACCCGGGGGCCGACCACTAGCGTCTGAGCCGTGTCAACGACGACCGCCAATCAGACCCTCAACCGGTTGACGGTCATCGTCTCCCTGCAGTGGATGGGTGCCACCCTCGGACTGCCACTGCTCCCGCTGTTCCTCGAACACCGTGGCGGCACGCCGACGATCATCGGTTTCATCATGGCGGCGTTCTTCGTCGCGGGCGTGGCCACCCAGTTCGCGCTCGGCCATCTCGCCGACCGTTTCGGACGCCGTCCGATCCTGATCGCGAGCCTCGTCACCTACGGCGTGGCGAGCATGACCTACCTTCTGCCGGTGGCGGCGCCGTGGTTCGCACTGACTCGTGGCTTCCAGGGCGCGGCGGCGGGTGCGATCGAGGTCGCGTCGCTCTCGGCGGTGTCGGCCCTCTTCGCCGAATCCGAGCGGGGCCGCGCCGTGTCACGGATCATGGCCGCTCAACTGCTCGGGATCGCCATCGGACCCGTTGTCGGCGTCGTCGCGTCGGTGCGGACCCTCGGCTGGGCCTTTTTCGTCACCGGGGTCGTGAGCCTCGTGGCGGCGGCGCAGACGAGTCGCATCTCGCTGGGCGACGTGGTCACGTCGTCGCGGGCCCTACCGAAACTCCAGTGGACGCCCCAGGTGCTCGGCGCGCTGACCGCGGCGAGCGCCACGGGCATCGCGATCGGCGTCTACGAAGCCTGCTGGAGTCTCTTGATGCACGCTCATCACGCGTCGACCCTGCAGATCCGCTTGAGTTGGACGCTCTTCAGTGTTCCCTGGGTCGCCTTGAGCCGAGCGGGCGGATGGCTCGCCGACCACGCGAATCGTCGCGTGACGTCATTTCTCGGACTCTTGAACGTGGCGCTCTTCCTCTCGCTCTACCCACACATCCACAACAACGTGGCGCTCTTGCTACTGGGTTCGCTCGAATCCATCGGCACCTCACTGTCGATGCCGTCCATCTCGTCACTGCTCACGCAGGGCGCGCAGTCACGCGAACTCGGACGACGCCAGGGCCTGTACGCGACCGCCAACACCGCCTCCTTGGCGATCGCCGCGAGTCTCTCTGGTTATCTTTTCACGATCAATGAGGCGCTGCCCTTCACGGTGATGGCCCTCGTCTCGGCGCTACTCACCCTGACCACGCTCGTGTGGTGGCGCAACGTCCGCGGTCACGTGCGAGGCGCATCCACCGAGCGCGCGATCACTTGATCCAGATCTGATCCCATCGCGTCGAGCCGAGGTCGGGGTTCAAGCAGCGCGTCGTCCCGTCGCCCGCGGTCGCGTAGGCCCAGTTCTGAATGTTGTCCCGGGCCGCCCACCCCGTGACGACGAAGGTCAAGAACAGGTACGGGATGTCCTTGGCGAAGCGCTGGTTCACGGCCGCCCACAGGGAGCGGAGCTGGCCGGAGTTCGCTGGTGACGCGAGCGCGTTCAACATCGCTCCCTCGACGACGGGGTCACCGAGGTGCGCGAAGTTGACCGCCCCGGCGATGAAGGTGTTCGCGGGTAGCGCGGTGAGCCCGAGACCACCCTGCGCGGGCGATGTCGTCGCGGGTTGGGAGACGAACCAGACGTAGTTGAGCGCGGGGTCGACGCCTCCGAACTGGATCCAATCCGCGCAGTCGAACTGTCCGAGAATCACGTTCTCAATCAACGTCGACTGGGTCAGCGGACGCGGCGTGACCGTGATGCCCACCGCCTGCAGCTGCTGGGAGAGGAACGCGAAACCCTTCTCCGACGACGCGCTACCCGAGATGTAGTCGAGCACGAAGCCGACCGTCGAGACCTTGTGGTTGCTCTTGTAGGCGTCAACGAGCGCCCTCGCCTGCTTCGGGTTGTAGGACGGGTAGTGCGGGTTACGGTAGTAGGGCGACGTGGGCTTGTAGATGCCGTCTGACACCGGCTGAACCCCGCCCGCGACCACCGTGTGGAAAGTCTTGCGGTTGATCGCCATGGCGCAGGCCTGGCGGATGGTCACGTCGTTCATCACCGGCTTCAATTTGGTGTTCCAGGTCAGTGTCGAGGGGTCGACGGCGCCCATGGTCCCCTCGTAGTCGGCGAATTGCACCGGCGCCGGCACGGCCTGGCCCTTCTCGATGTAGGCGAGCGCACCGGGCACGCCGGCCGTGGCGAACTCACCGGCCCACGCGAAGTACTGGTTCATCGTCCCGGTCGTGTTGACGATCAGGCACAGCGAGTCAGGGTTCGTCGGGTCGTTGATATCGGTGCGGTACTGGATGCCCTTCATGGTCTCGAGGTTCGCCACGCTCGATCCGTCCTGGGTCAAGATCATGTCCACCTGACCGGATTGCAAGGCGAGGTTGCGGGTCGGGTCGTCGGGAATCGTGCGGAACGTCACCCCGTCGAGGTAGGGCAGCCGACGGTGATGGGCGTCCTTGCGCCAGTAGTGCTGGTTGCGCACGAACTTGGACTCGTAGTTGACCTGCCAGGACTCCACGACGAAGGGTCCCGTGCCGATGGGCTTGCCCGTGTAGCTGGGTGAGAAGGTGTCCGGGTGGGCCATGTAGGCCGTCTGCTGCTCGCAGAGCGCGCCGTAGGGGAAGGTTGAATAGGCGATGACCAGGTTAAACCTGACGACGTAGGCGCTGACCTTGGTGACCGAGGCGATGATCGGACGGATTGCGAGACCGACCGTGGGGTCGGCGGCCGCGGCGTTGAAGTTCGCCACGACGATGTCCGCGTTGAACGGGTCGCCGTTGGAGAAGGTCACACCCTGGCGAAGCACCACGGTCCAGGTCTTGTAGCCGTTGCTCGACGTGGCCGAAAGCGCCAGCATCGGCAACCACGTTCGACCGCTCGCCGACGAGACGAAGAGCGC
>JAKAZI010000103.1 GCA_021809495.1 Actinomycetes bacterium
GGGGTGACGAGCGACGAGCGCCGTCGCGACAACGGCGAGCGGCTGCACACGGTGCGCATCCTCTACACCGTCCGGCTGACCGGCGGAACACTTCGCGATGAAGCCGACGGGACGACCGACCTCGCCCGCTGGTTCCGACTCGCCGACGTGGGCGAGGTCAACCTGGCGGACTACGCGCGCCGAGCCCTCGATCTCGTTCAGTCGAAGTAGCGCGTCGGCATCTCGCGTTTGAGCAGCTTGCCCGCGGGGTTGCGCGGCAGCGGATCCTTGGTGAAGACGACGCGCGTAGGAATCTTGAAGGCCGCCAGTTTCAACGCGAGGTGCGTGCGCAGCTCGTCCTCGCTCAACGACATCCCGTCTTTCAGTCGCACGACGGCCGCCACCTCCTCGCCGAGGCGTTCGTGGGCGAGACCGACGACGGCCGCTTCATAGACCGCGGGAAGTTCGTAGATCGCCGCTTCAACCTCCGCTGAGTACACGTTCTCGCCGGCTCGCAGGATCATGTCCTTCATCCGGTCCTCGATGTACAAGAAACCATCGTCGTCCACGTGTCCGATATCGCCCGTGCGCAGCCACCCGTCGGTGATGGCCGCAGTCGTGGCCTCGGGTTTGTTCCAGTAACCCCGGATCAACATGGGACCCTTCAGCCAGATCTCACCGCGTTCACCGGCTGGCGCCTCACGTCCGTCCAGATCACGGATGGATGCGTCCATCACCGTGGTACGAGCCCGGCCCGTCGAGGTCGGATGACTCACGTAGTCGTCACCGTAGTTGCCGGGACCGTAGGCGTTGGTCTCGGTCATGCCGTAGCCGAGTGACGGACGTCCCTTGGCAAACGAGTGCTCGACCCGGCTCACCAGCGCCGGTGGTGCCGGGGCGCCTCCACCACCGACGAGGGTGAGTGAACTGGTGTCGTACTCGGCGAAGTGAGCGTTCTCCATGAGGTCCCAGCTCTGGGTTGGCACACCGACGAAGCTCGTCACGCGGTGCCGCTCGATCAGCTGGAGAGCCCGCTCCGGTTCCCAGCGATACATCATCACCAGCTTGAAGTGCCACGCAACGCACGACATCATGACCGGGATACAGCCCGTCACGTGAAAGAGCGGCACGACGAGGATGAAGCACGGCGGTTGGCCAGAACCGGAACCAGGATCCCGGCGAAGGTCGTTGATCGCCGAATTCGCGGCGAAAGCCATGATCGACTGACTGACCGCGCGGTGGGTGGAAACCGCCCCCTTGGGCATGCCCGTCGTGCCCGAGGTGTAGAGGATCGTGGCGTTTAGCTCTGGTCCCAGCGCCACTTCAGGCATGGGCGAGCCCGGGTTGACGAGGTCCGACCATCGCTCGACCCCGGGGCCGAGCGGCAACAACTCGTCGAGGCGCACGCCGAGGATCGGCACCCGGGCTCGCTGACAGGGTCCCTGGGCCCGTGCGACCCGCTCCGAATCGGCGACGAGTAGCGCGAGGCCCGCGTCATTGATCGCGTACTCGAGCTCCTCCTCGGTCCACCAGGCGTTCAACGAGACCGATACCGCACCGATCGAGACGATAGCCCCGAAGGCGATCGTCCACTCCGGCAGGTTGCGCATGGCGATGCCGACGCGGTCCCCGACCGCGACACCGTAGTGGTGGACGAGCACGTTGGCGAACGCGTCAATTTCGTCCTTCACGTCATTGAACGTCCATTCCTCGTCCTCGTAGACGATGAACGTCCGATCGTCTCCGCGCAGCTGGTCGAAGTACTGGCGAAGCGTCGGTGGCGCGTTCTTGAAGACCCGGTACGTTACGCCGTCGTAGACATCCTCGACGGTTTCAAAGGGCTGCCCCGGACCCGACACTGTTGCGATTGCTTCGGCCATACTCAGCCCCACGAGTCCCCCCTTCGTCAGATTTCACAATCCTATGCTTGGCGATCGACTGACCCGGAGTTGCTAGAACAGGTCTGTGACCAGTGACTGTCTCGACCGGATCGGCTCACCGTTTTGCGTCTGAACGTCCACGTCCACCCCGGATCACGCCGCAGTGACGTGGGCGGCGACTACGACGGCGCGCTCGTGGTACGCGTTCGCGCGCGCGCCGTTGACGGAGCGGCGAGCGACGAGACGCTCAGTGCGGTCGCGCGAGCCTTCGATCTGCCGCGTTCCATGGTCGAGTTAATCCACGGGCGACGCTCGCGAAGCAAAGTCCTCGAACTGACCGGTGACGAGGCCGACCTGCGCGCCCGACTCATCGAACTGCTCTCGGAGGTTCGCTAGGTTTAGTTCGAAAGGAGTTCCGTGCTCGCCGCTAACTTTCCCCTGTGGGACGTCTTTATTGCGACCCTCTACCTGGTCTTCTTCGTTTTCTGGCTCTTGCTCGTCTTTCACGTGCTCGCCGACATCATGCGAAGTCACGACCTCGGTGGCCCGCAGAAAGCGGGCTGGGTCCTCGGCATCCTCGTGCTCCCCCTGCTCGGCACCCTCATCTACCTCGTAGTGCGCGGCGGATCGATGCACGAACGTGATCGCCGAACGGTCCAGACGCAGCAGGCCGCCTTCGAGGACTACATCCGGCGGGTCGCCAACTCCAAAGAGTGACTACGCCAGCGCGGGCCGACTGGTCTTGGCGGCGAGTCGCTCGACGCTCGCGCTCAACGTACTGACCACCCTGGCGAGGTCGAGACGCGCGCGCTCGGCGTCTTGCGAGAGGCCCTCGAGGTGGCCGACGTCCCACAACGTGAGCACGGGATCGAGGACGTCGCGGGCGAATTGGGTGAGCCCGTAGATCCCTTCCTTCGCGATACGGACCGCGTGACGGGTAAACCCCGGAATCCCCGTGCCCGGCATCGCGAAGGCGCTCACCTGCTTGGCGGCCGCGACCATCATCACGGAGGGGTCGATGGCGAAGCCCGCCACCGTGAGGTCTCGGTAGAAGAGGTAGTGCTTGGTCTCGTCGCCGGCTACGAGACCGAGGAGATTGCGTCCGATCTTGTCATCCTTGGGCAGGTGCGCCGCGGTGTTGCGGTGCGCGACCTGAGTCGCCCGCTCCTGGAGTGCGACGTAGCAGATGAGGTCGGCGAAGGTCTCGGGGGTCGGCACCATCGCCTGGAACATCTGGACACGACGTCCATCCTCCAACAACGCCGGATCGATGCAACGGCTGATGTGGACCCAGTCGCGCATCACCATCGCGTGCCGGTTCTCCTCCATCGTCCACTGATGGTTCCAGTCGGCGATCGGGTGCGTCGGCGAGGAGAGTCGCGACAAGGTACTCGTGTAATAGGGAAGATTGTCCTCGGTGAGCAGGTTGACGTAGATGGAACTGCGCACACCGTCAGGCAGCGGGTAGTCGGTGGGCGCCCACGGGCGATCGGCGAATGACGTGCCCGCGCCCCAATTGATCTGCTCGTGCGGGTACCACAACCGCGGCGCTTCGAGGTGACGATTGAGCAGCCGTTCTACGTCAGGGGCGAGTTCCTCGAGTAGGCCCGTCGAGCGCGACGACCGCCGTGTAGCCATTGTTCCCCTTTGCGACCGCGACCTGGCGGCCGACGTCGCCATCGTATCGCGCACCGCCGTGAATTCCTTCAGGAACTGGTCGCCGCGCCACACCCTCGTACTAGCCTGGTCAACTCGTGAATA
>JAKAZI010000104.1 GCA_021809495.1 Actinomycetes bacterium
TCGGTCGACGTGCGCGCGAGCAGGATCCCCCAGGTGGCGAGGTGCGCGTAGCTCGTCCAGATCTTCTGACCCGTGACGACCCATTCGTCCCCGTCGCGCCTCGCGGTCGTGGTGAGTGAGGCGAGGTCGCTGCCGGCGTCGGGTTCGCTGAAGAGCTGACACCACTGCTCGTCGCCGCTCAGCAGTGGGCCGAGCCATCGCTCGCGTTGCACCGCGGTACCCGCCAGCAGCAGCGTGGGTCCGGCCCAGCCGATACCGATCGGGTTGGACGGCGGGGTCACGCCGGCGCGACGCAGTTCGTCATCGATGACCAGTTGGTAGGCGGCGTTCGCCCCGCGCCCCCAGGGCGGCGGCCACTGCGGGGCGACGAGACCGGCGTCGGCGAGTTCGCGGCCCGTGGGGTTCGGGTGCGCTTCGAGCCACGCCCGCAGCGAGGCGCGCCGCTCGTCGAGGTCGGCTACGCCGCTCGACCCAGCGGTCGTCATCGCGGTCGGACCGTCGTGTCGCTCGTCACGTATCGTCGTGTCGCCAACGGTAGCCGCGCCGCCGGCGGGGTGCTCGGCTACCGTGCAAGCGGGAGGGACGATGGCGCCATCGGCGGAACGAAAAGGGGCGAGCGCCTCGACGTCGCGTCACCAGCGGCGCGTCCTCGAAGACGTCGCGCGCCTGTCCAGCCCCGACGACGAGCGAGCGACCCGGGGCCTGCTCGCTGGCGCGTCGCCCCGACGCGTCGTCGGCGCGCTGGGTCACGCGGTGTGGGACCTCGACGACTACGCCTTCGTCGACGGCACCGACGACGCCCCCGCCACGATCAACCCGAGCCTGTGGCGCCAGGCGCGGCTCAACGGCCGCGCCGGACTGTTCGAGGTGACCGGTGGCGTCTATCAGGTCCGGGGTTTGGACATCGCCAACGTCACCTTCGTCGCCGGGGACACGGGCTGGGTCGTGATCGACCCCTTGACCACGACCGAGACCGCCGGCGCCGCGCTGGGACTCGTCACGGAGACCTTCGGCGAGCGCCCGGTGCGCGCGGTCATCTACACCCACAGTCACGTCGACCACTACGGGGGCGTGCTCGGGGTGGTCGATCGGGCCGCCGTCGAGTCCGGGGCGGTCCCCGTCCTCGCGCCGGCCGGGTTCCTCGACGCGGTGGCCGGTGAGCAGGTCGTCGCGGGCAACGCGATGGTGAGGCGTGCGAGCTACATGTACGGGGCCCTGCTCGCGCGCGACCCGCGTGGCCACGTCGACACCGGACTCGGCCGCGGTCTACCGATGCTCGGGACCTCGGCGCTCGTGGCGCCGACGCGCGAGGTCACCGTGACCGGCGAGGAGATCGTGCTCGACGGGGTCCGACTGGTCTTTCACCTCACGCCCGGCACCGAGGCGCCCTCCGAGATGAACATCGTGCTGCCCGAGCACCGAGCCCTCTGCGTGGCGGAGAACTGCACGGCGAACTTGCACAACCTCTACACGCTGCGCGGCGCGCCGGTGCGAGACGCGCTGCAGTGGAGTAAGTCCATCGACGAGGTGATCGAACGCTTCAGCGACGGCTGCGACGTGCTCTTCGCGAGTCACCACTGGCCCCGTTTCGGTCACGACGACCTCCTCGGATACCTCGCCAGTCAAAGAGACGCCTACCGCTACATCCACGACCAGACGATGCGACTCGCGAACCACGGCCTCACGATGAACGAGATCGCCGAGCAGCTCGAGCTGCCCGCGGCGCTCGGCGACGAGTTCTTCAACCGCGGCTACTACGGCACGGTGTCGCACAACGCCAAAGCCGTCTACCAGCGCTACCTCGGCTGGTTCGACGCCAACCCCGCGCACCTGCAACCCCACCCGCCGGTTGAGGCCTCGCGGCGCTACGTCGAGTACATGGGTGGGGCCGACGAGGTCCTCGCTCGCGCGACGCGCTCGATGGACGAGGGCGACTACCGGTGGGTGGTCGAGGTGCTCAACCACGTGGTCTTCGCCGAGCCGAGCAACGAGGCCGCCCGGCTGCTCCAGGCCGACGCCCTCGAACAGCTCGGCTACCAGGCCGAGTCGGGTCCGTGGCGTGACTTCTACCTGACCGGCGCGATGGAGCTGCGCGCCAACGGCACGCCGCTCGCGGGGCTCACGCGCCGGGGCATCGCCCCGGGAATCGTGCGCGCCCTCGCGCCCGAACAGCTCTTCGACCTGATCGGCGTGCGCCTCGACGGTCCGCGGGCGACCGTCGGCGCGTGGCGCTTCGCTGTTCACGTCGTCGAGCGCGACGAAGACTGGTTCGTCGAGGTCGGCCGCGGCGTACTGCACGCCCGTCGCGGCGAACCCGCCGGCGAGGTGGACGCCTCGATCACCACGAGCGCCGCGGACTTCGCGGACTTCGCGTCGGGCGCCGAAGCGGTGGCGTCGCTCGTGGCGCGCGGCGCGTGGACGGTGAGCGGGGACCTGGACGCGTTGCGCGCGTGGGCGGAGCTGCTCGACGACTTCGACCTCGGTTTCGAGATCGTCCTGCCCTAGTACGAGAGAAAGGACCACGATGACCGATCCCCACGAAACGAGCTCGCCGCTCGCGTACCTGTCGGCGGGCGAGGTCATGGACCAGTTCGTTGACGGCAGTCTGCGATCGCTCGCCCTGCTCGACGTGCTGCTCGAGCGGATCGACGCGATCGACGCGGCGAGCTCGTCGGTGGCGCTCAACTCGATCGCGGCGATCGACCCGGGCGCGCGGGCGGTGGCGGCCGAGCGAGACGAGCAACGCGCGAAGGGCGTCCTACTCGGTCCGCTGCACGGGCTGCCCGTCGTGATAAAGGACAACATCGAGGCGATCGGACTGCCCGGCGCGGCGGGTTCGACGGCCTTACTCGGACGGCCCTCGCGCGACGCGCCACTCGTATCGCGACTGCGCGCGGCGGGCGCGGTCATCGTCGCGAGCACCAACCTGAGCCAGTGGGCCAACATCCGCTCGGTGCGTTCTACGAGCGGGTGGTCGGCGACCGGCGGGCTGGTCGCCAACCCGTGGGCGCTCGATCGGTCGGCCGGCGGGTCGTCGTCGGGTTCGGGCGCGGCCCTCGCCGCGGGACTCGCGCCGCTCGCGGTCGGCACCGAGACCGACGGCTCGATCGTCTGTCCCGCGTCGGTGAACGGCGTGGTCGGCCTGAAACCGACCGTGGGGGTCGTGCCCGCCACCCACGTCGTGCCGATCAGCGCGAGCCAGGACAGCCCCGGCCCGATGGGCCGGACGGTCGCGGACGTCGCGCGGCTCTACGCCGTGCTCTCGGGGACCTCGCCGAGCGCCCTCGCGCCGGCGCGTGTCGCGGTGGCGGTGAACTGGCGCACCGGTCACCCGGCGACCGACGAGCGCTTCGACGAGGTCGTCGCCGCGCTCGGCGCCGCGGGCGTCGTCGTCGTGAGGCGCGAGGTCCCCGAGCCCGGACCCGAACAGAACGAGGACGAGCTCGCCGTCTTGCTCGCCGAACTGGTCGACGACCTCTCCGCCTACCTCGCCGACCGGCCGGGCGTCGGGGTGGGGTCCCTCGCCGCGGTCGTCGACTACGAGGACCGGTACCGGGTCCGCGAGCAGCCCTACTTCGAGCACGACCTCTTCGTGCGGGCGCTCG
>JAKAZI010000021.1 GCA_021809495.1 Actinomycetes bacterium
CGCGCGCGGTCATGCTGCTCGCTCAGGGTGTCGGCCGGCTGATCCGCAGTGCGGAGGACCGCGGCGTCGTCGCGGTCCTCGACACCCGACTCGCCGAGGCCTCGTACCGCACGCAGTTTTTCCGCCGCCTGCCGCCGATGCGCCGTACCCGTACTCGCGCCGAGGTGACCGACTTCTTGGCCACGCTACGCGCGGACGCGTCGGCGACACCGGAGGAACGCTAAATGACTATAATTTCACTAGTAAAACTGGCTTAAGGAAACCCCCACCCGTGCACCTCGACGTTCTCCTCGTTCTCGCCAGCGCCGTGGTCGGCCTCTTGGTGGGGATCACCGGAACCGGCGGCGGCGCGGTCATGACACCGATGCTCGTCCTGCTCTTCGGCGTCGCCCCGTCCGCGGCGATCGCCTCAGACCTGGTCGCGACGCTCGTGATGCGCCCCGCCGGAGCACTCGTGCACTGGCGCCGCCACACGGTGCACCGACGGGTAGCGGGCCTGTTGTGCGTCGGCTCGGTACCCTCGGCCTTCCTCGGGACCTTCGTCATGGACCGCATCGGGACCTCGGCGGGCGCCGAACTCGACCTTCGCCGCCTGCTCGGCGTCGCGCTCGTGCTGGGCGGCGCGGCGATGATCGCGCGACCCTTCCTCGGCGTGGCCGCACCGAGCGGGTCGGCACCGCTCGTGGTGCGCACCGTCCCCACGATTCTCACCGGCGTTGTCGGCGGGTTCATGGTCGGCCTGACCTCGGTGGGCGCCGGCTCGTTGATGATGGCCGCACTCGTGCTGCTGTATCCGTCGATGAGCGGCTCGGAACTCGTGGGCACGGACCTCGCCCAGTCGGTTCCGCTCGCCTTCGGCGCGACGATCGGTGCGCTGCTGTTCGGACACGTCGGACTGAGCGTGACCCTGGCGGTGATCCTCGGCGCCGTGCCCGCCACCTTCGTCGGCTCGCTGATCTCGTCGCGCAGTGCCAATCGCTTGATCCGTCCGTTCATCACCGTGGTGGTGTTGATGAGCGGATTCAAGTACCTCGGCCTCGGATCACTCGCGCTCGTAGTCGCCCTGGTCGTGGTCGTGGTGCTCGCGGTGGCCAGTCTTCGACGGGCCGGTGCGCCGGTGCGAAGCGAGGGCGCCCTTCAGTAACCGAAGCGGTCGAGCGCGTCGTCACGGCGCTGCCAACCCGGCTCGACCGACACGCGCAGTTCGAGGTACGCCCCCTCGGGCAGCTGACGACGCGCGGCGATGCCGACGTCCTTGAGCAGTTGACCGCCGTGACCGATGACCATCCCCTTCTGGCTCTCGCGTTCGACGAGGATCTCGACGGTGATGTGGGGCCACTCGAACTCGGTCACGCGGCAGTGGATCGAGTGGGGCAGTTCTTCGCGGGTCTTGCGCACCAATTGCTCGCGCACCAGTTCAGCCACCCACTCGCGCTCGGGCACGTCAGAGACCTCGTCGGACGGGAAGAGGAACGGCGACTCCGGCATGAGCGCCGTGACGAATGCTCGCAGCGCGTCGACCCCGGCGCCGGTCTTGGCCGACACCGCGAAGTACTCCACGCGTGCCACGACCGCCTCACGGCCGCGGTCGGCCGCGATCTCTTCGACCGCTCGCGTGGCGGCGAGCAGCTGGGCCGCGACCACTTCACGCGACGTGCGGTCCACCTTGTTCACGATCACGACCGGAGTAGGCCCGTGTTCTCGCGCCACGTCGAGCAGGGTCGCGATGACGGCCCGGTCACCGGGTCCGATCGCGCCCCCCGCCTCGATCACCGCGAGGATCACGTCGACGTCGTCGGCCGCGTGGCGAGCGGCGTCGTTCAGCCTCCCGCCGAGGGACGTGCGTGGCCGGTGCAGCCCGGGCGTGTCGACGAAGACGACTTGCACGTCACCCTCGGTGATGACCCCACGGACCGCGCGGCGCGTCGTGTTGGGCGACGCCGCCGTGATGGTTACCTTGGCGCCGACGAGCTGGTTCACCAGTGTCGACTTGCCCACGTTGGGCCGACCGAGGATCGTCGCGAGGCCGGACCTGGTCATCGCGGTTCCAACGGTTCGACGCGGACCTCTTCGATTCGCCGTCCGTCCATGCGCATCACTGTAAGGCGATAGACGTCGGTTTCGAACTCGTCGCCCTGCTCGGGTACCCCGCCGGCCAGGTCCAGCACGAGGCCCCCGACCGTGTCCCAACCGTCCTTGGGCAAGGCGAGGTCGTAGTCGACGTTGGCGTCGTCGATGTTGAGTCGCCCGCTCAGGGTGATGCCGGCGTCGATCGACTGGTTGATGACCTGGGTCGTGCGCGGGTCTGATTCGTCCGCGATCTCACCGACGAGCTCTTCCAAGATGTCCTCGAGCGTCACGATTCCCGCCGTTCCGCCGTATTCATCGACGACCACGAAGAGGTGGACGCGCGCGCGACGGATCTCAGTCAAGAGCGCCGCGACGCGCTTCGTCTCGGGCACGAAGTGAGCCTCGCCCATGTGTTCACCGACGAGTGCGTCGCCCTGACCCTCAGTCACCAGGGCCGCGAGGTGGCGCAGGTTGACGATGCCGACCACGTCGTCGACCCCTTCGCCGAGTACGGGTAGTCGCGAACGTCCGGTGTGAATCGCGAGGTCGAGCGCCTCGCGAACGGTCGCGCTGGTCGCGACATCCACCATGTCGGGCCGAGGCACCATGACCTCGCGCACGATCGTGTCACCGAACTCGATGACCGAGTGGATGAAGGCTCGTTCATCGGACTCGATCGCCGCGTCCTCGTGGGCCACGTCGGCCATGGCGAGGACCTCGGACTCGGTCACCCGATGGGTGGTCGCCGCGGCGCCGAAGAGTCGCATGACACCGTTCGCGATGGAGAGCAACAGTCTCGAGATCATCTGGATCGGCCAGAACCGCAGAATGCGACTGACGATCGGTGCGGTCAGCAGCGCGGCGGCGTCGGGGTGCTGCACGGCGAAGTTCTTCGGAATGGCTTCGAAGATCACGAAGATGATGACGACCTCGGCCACGGTGGCGATGAAGACGCCGGCGGCGCCGAAGAGGTGGCCGGCGAGCACGCCGACCATGGTGGCTGACACCAGCTGACAGATCAGCACCAGCAGGAGCAGCGGGTTGAGAAAACGCTCGGGTGACTCGGCCAACGACACGAGCGCGCGGGCGCCTCGACGCCCCTCTTCGCGCAGCGAGCGCGCGCGTGACTTGTTCATCCGCACGAGCGATGTCTCGGCGAGCGCGAAGAACCCCGACAGCAGGAGTAGTACGAATACGCTGATGACCAGGGCATCGTCGCCACCCGTCCAGGTGGCGCCGATCACGGTGTCTCGGAGCGGTAGTGGCGAGCCAACAGCTCTCGTTCTCGCGACTCCATCCGTTCCGCTTCCTCATCGACTTCGTGATCCCACCCGAGTAGGTGCAGCACCCCGTGGACCACGAGCAAGGCCAGTTCGTCGTCCAAACTGCACTCGTGCTCGAGCGCGTTGCTCGCGGCGACGGCCGGGCAGATCACGATGTCCCCGATCAATTGGGGGATCTCGGGGATCGGGGGGTCGCCGGGACCGCTGCCACCCGCGTCGGGCACCCGCCCACTGGGTTCGGGTTCGTCGTCGATGGGAAAACTGAGCACGTCGGTGGGACCGGACTTGCCCATGAACTGCTGGTTGAGCGCGGCGATCGCCGGCTCATCGGTGAAGATGAGGGAGAGTTCAGCGAGTCCGCGCACCCCCTCGTCGACCAGTGCGGCGTTGGCCAGTTGGACCCAGCGATCGAGAGCAATCACGAACTCGTGCTGTTCGTCGGCGGCGTAGATATCGATGGTCACGAGGACTGCCGATCATAGGCGGCCACGATGTCCGCGACGATCCGGTGGCGCACGACGTCCTTCGCACTCAGGTGCACGAAGCTCACGCCGTCGATGCCGCTCAGGATCGACTCGATCTGGGCCATGCCGCTCATCTTGCCGTTGAGGTCGATCTGGGTCACGTCGCCGGTGACCACGGCCTTCGCGTTGAACCCGATGCGGGTGAGGAACATTTTCATCTGCTCGGGCGTCGTGTTCTGGGCCTCGTCGAGGATGATGAACGAGTCGTTGAGGGTGCGGCCGCGCATGAAGGCGAGCGGCGCCACCTCGATCGTCCCGTTGGCGATCAGTCGTTGCGCCCCTTCGGGCCCGACCATGTCGTAGAGCGCATCGTACAGCGGTCGCAGATACGGATCGACCTTGGCCATCAGGTCTCCGGGCAGGAAACCGAGTCGCTCGCCCGCCTCGACGGCCGGTCGGGTGAGGACGATTCGCTGGACCTGTCGACGGTGCAGCGCGTGCACCGCCGCGGCGACGGCGAGATAACTCTTGCCGGTGCCCGCCGGTCCGATGCCAAAGGTGATGACCGACGAATCGATGGCGTCGGCGTAGCGCTTCTGCCCGGCCGTCGACGGGCGGATCGGCTTGCCCTTGGCGGCGCGCACGACCTCGTGACCGAGAACCTCGCTCGGTCGCAGGTCGTCGTCGACCATGTCGATGGTCCGCGCGATCTTGAGCGCGTCCAACGACTGCCCACCCTCGAGGACGAGTACCAGTTCGTCGAAGAGGCGCAGGATCTTCGCGGCGTCGCGGCCGGCCACGGTGATCTCGTTGCCGTGTATGGCGATCTTGGAGGTCGGGTACGCGCGCTCGATCACGCGCAGGTTCTCGTCTCGAGGACCGAGCAACCCGGCTAACAAACTGGTGTTACGCACGTAAGTGGTCGCGGTCATCGCCTCGTCGGCTGACTCGTCGACCGTCATCCGGGTGGCCACTCCAGTCGACGACCCCCCAGGACGTGCAGGTGGAGGTGGGCGACGGTCATCTGGGCGTCGTGGCCCACGTTGATCACCAGGCGGTAGCCACTGTCGCGGATCCCCTCGGACTCGACGACCCGCTGGGCCAGCATGACCATGTCGTCCACCACGCCGCCGTGGGACGACGCCACCTCGTCCGCACTGGTGATGTGCTTCTTCGGGATGACCAGCACGTGAACGGGGGCCTGTGGCGCGATGTCGTAGAAGGCGTAGGCCGTCTCGCTCTCGGCGACGGGGCTGGACGGGATCTCCTTGGCGATGATCTTGCAGAAGAGGCAGTCAGTCATAACTGCTCTCATCATTACCCATCTGGCGTGGTTCGTGCCGCCACCGCCAATCGGAACCGTGAAAGGCGAGCAGCGTGGCCGCGGCGATGGCCGCCGTCTCGGCGCGCAAAACGGTCGGCCCGAGCGAGAGTCGGTGGCGGTCCTCGCCCCACTCACCGTCGTCCCAGCCGCCCTCGGGACCAATCGCCACGGCGTTCACCCCCGACCAGCGCGCGTCGCCACCAAAATCGGCCACGCCGACGTGACCGGGCACCTCGCGCGGCGTCACCGGTTCACCAATCGTCGGGTAGTGGACCCGTCGGGACTGCGCGCTGGCCTCGTGGGCCAATCGACGCCATCGCGCGAGGATCTTCGCGCGCGCTTCGGCGCGGAAGCGCACCGCGACGCGCGCGCTGAGCAGCGGCACGATGGTGGCGACGCCGAGCTCGGTCGCCTTGACGACGGCCCACTCGCTGCGGTCGCCCTTCAGCGGGGCGAGATACAGCGTGCGCGGCTCGGGTTCGGGGTCACGCTCGACCGGGGTCAGGCGCCGCAGTCCGCTGCTCTGCACCTCGGCGAGCGCCCACGCGCCCAGTCCGTCGGTCACGACCACGGTCTCACCGGGCGCGGCGCGGAGCACGGCTCGCAGGTGGTGATCGTCGTCGCGCGAGAGCGCTGGAGCGACCGGGTCGTCGACGCGGAACTGACCCAGGGCCGCGACGCGCGCGACGAACCCGTCGTTCACCGCTTCGCCCGGCGGCGGAAGAACCCGCCCGACTCTGCGGTCACGGCCTCGCCGCGATGATCGGCGAGCTCGCGCAAGAGTGTCGCCGAGGTCTCGTCGAGATCGGTCGGCACGTCCACGACGAGGTGGACGTAGAGGTCGCCGCGCCCGCGCCCGTGGAGGTGGGTCACGCCCTCGTGACGCACACGGTGCACCGTCCCGTTGGCGCTTCCCGGGACCACGTCGATGACGACCGACTCACGTAGCGTGGGCACCTCGATCGTCGCGCCGAGCGCCGCCTGGGTGAAGGCGATGTGCGCTTCGTGGTGTAGGTCGTCGCCTGAGCGCTCGAAACGCTCGTCGGCGGCCACGCGCAGGTGGACGAACAACCGACCGTTGGACCCCCCGCGCGGTCCGGCCGGACCCCGGTCGGCCAGACGCATCGTCGAACCGTCCTCGACGCCAGCCGGGATCTGAATCGTCAGGGTCGTGGTCGTCTGCGTGCGCCCGTCACCACGGCACTCGGTACACGCCGACTCGATACGAGTGCCGAACCCGCCGCAGCGCGGACAGACGGTGGCGGTGACCATCTGGCCGAGGATCGAGTTACGCACGCGCCGGACCTCGCCGGCGCCGTTGCACTCGTCACAGGTCACCGGCGACGTTCCCGGAGCGCTCCCGCTGCCCTGGCAGGTCGAGCAGCGCAACGGCAGGGTGACGGTGATCTCCTTGGACGCGCCGAAGGCCGCCTCATCGAGGGTGATCTCGACGGCGATCTCCGCGTCCGGCCCGGGCTGGGGCCCACGACGCGTCGGTGCGTGACCCATGCCGCCAAAGAACATGTCGAAGATGTCCTGCACCGAGCCGGCTCCGAACGGTCCACCCCCACCGGCGCCGACGTCGGCACCGAAGCGGTCGTAGTTCGCGCGGCGTTCCGGGTCCGAGAGGATTTCGTAGGCCTGGGAGACGTCCTTGAATCGTGCTTCGGACGCGGGATCGTCGGGGTTGGCGTCGGGGTGGTGTTGCCGGGCGAGGTTTCGATAGGCCCGCTTCAACTCCTCCTGGGTCGCCGATCGGTCCACGCCGAGGATCTCGTACAGGTCGGGGCTAGGCACGGTCGTCTCCATCGAAGTGGTGGGTGAGTTGGGCGGAGACGGCCCGGGCAGCCGCCATCGCTTCGCTGTACTTCATGCGCGTGGGCCCGAGCAGACCGACTGCCCCCGAAGGGTGGCCGTCGATGGTCACCGGCGCCACGATCACCGCGCACGAGACGAGCGGCTCGAAGCCGTGCTCGGAACCGATGGCTACCGAGAGTCCCTGGTCGAGGATGTCCTGAACCAGGGAGACGACGAGCAACTCCTGCTCCAGGATCGCCAAGACCTGGCGCACGGTATCCACCCCGTCGAAAGCCTCGGCCACCTTGGACGAGCCGCCGATGAAGACCTGTTCGCCGTCGAGCGTCGGGACCTCGGCGTGCAACGTCGCGACCGCTTCGCGTACCAGGGTCGCCACGTGATCCAATCGCGACGGCACCTGGACCCGCGCGTCGAGCACGGTGCCAATCAGTAGCGCGTTGAGCTGGCGCGACGCCTCGGCAACCTCCACGTGGCTCACGTCGAAGGAAGAGAGGACGCTGTGCTTGGTCACCGACCCGTCCGCGAACACGGTCACCAACAGCTGGTGACGCGCGTCGAGGCTCACGAGCTGGGTGGACAGGATCGCGCTCTGGGCGTGTCCGGTGCCAACGACGACCGAGGTGTAACTCGTCAACTGGCTCAGCAGGGTCGAGGTCTGGGCGAGCACGTCTTCGACCTCGCCGCGAACGTTCGCGAAGAAGTCCTTGATCTGCTGCTGCTGGGCCTCGCCGACAACCCCGGCCTGAAGGTGGTCGACGAAGTAGCGATACCCCTTGTCGGTCGGCACCCGGCCGGCCGACGTATGGGGCTGGGCGAGGTAGCCCTCGCGCTCGAGGGTGACCATCTCGGAACGGACCGTCGCCGACGAAACGGCGAGGTGGCCCGTGGCCGCCACCGCCGACGAGCCCACGGGCTGTGCGGTGTCGATGTGTTCACGCACCACCGCCTCGAGGATCGCCGCCTTTCGCGTGTCGAGGTCATCGGTGGAACTGGGTTGGCGAGTCGAACGTCGAGCCACTGCTCCTCCTTGTTAGCACTCAATTCTACTGAGTGCTAACCGGTCAGCGGCGAGCGTCAATCCTCCAGCTTGAGTGCCGCGACGAAGGCCTCCTGGGGCACTTCAACGCGACCCAGGTTCTTCATCCGCTTCTTACCCTCTTTTTGCTTCTCCAGCAGTTTGCGCTTGCGGGTGATGTCACCGCCGTAACACTTGGCGAGGACGTCTTTACGCCGGGCCTTGACGGTCTCGCGAGCGATCACCCGTCCACCGATAGCGGCCTGGATCGGCACGTCGAACATCTGACGCGGGATGAGCTCACGCAACCGCTCGGCCATCCGGCGCCCGTAGTAGTCCGCGTTCGACTTGTGCACGATGGTCGAGAACGCGTCGACCGGTTCGTGGTTGATCAAGAGGTCGACGCGAACGAGCGACGACGTCACGTAACCGCTGACCTCGTAGTCCAGGCTCGCGTAGCCCTTGGTGCGGCTCTTGAGCGCGTCAAAGAAGTCGATCACCACCTCGGCCAGTGGAATCGAGTAGCGCAACTCCACCCGCTCGGTTGACAGATAGTCCATCTTCTTCATCTCGGCCCGTCGCGACTGGCACAGGTCCATCACGGTTCCGAGGTACTCCGATGGGGTGAGGATCGAGATATCGAGCATCGGCTCGTCGATGTGGTCGAGCCGGCTCGGTTCGGGTAGATCGGTCGGGTTGTCAACGTCGATTTCGGTCCCGTCGGTGAGAAACGCGCGGTAGACGACCGACGGCGCCGTGGCGATGAGGGCGAGGTTGAACTCGCGCTCGAGTCGTTCGCGAACGATCTCCATGTGTAAGAGACCGAGAAAACCGCACCGGAATCCGAAGCCCAGGGCGTGACTCGACTCCGGCTCGAACGTGATCGAGGCGTCGTTCAGCTTCAATTTGTCCAGTGAGTCGCGAAGGTCGGGCAGGTCGTCGCCGTCGATCGGGTAGATCCCACAGAAGACCATCGGCTTGGGGTCGCGGTACCCGTCGAGTGCCGTCGCGGCCGGACGGGCCGCTTCGGTGACCGTCTCACCGGATCGTGCGCCGGCCACGTCCTTGATGCCGGCGACCAGGTAGCCGACCTCGCCGGGTCCGAGCAGTTCGACCGGCACCATGTCCGGGGTACGGATCCCGATCTCTTCGATCTCGTGATTGGCCGCCGCCTGCATCATGCGCACCTTCACGTGGTCGCGCAGCGTGCCGTCGACGATCCGGATCGAGCTGATGACGCCGCGGTACTGGTCGTAGTAGGAGTCAAAGACCAACGCCCGTAGCGGCGCCGCGGGGTCCCCCGTCGGGGCCGGGATCCGTTCGATGACCGCTCGTAGCAGTTCCGCGACTCCCTCGCCGGTCTTAGCCGAAATCGAGAGAACCTCATCACCCGGCAGCCCGAGCACGCTTTCGAGTTCGTCCTTGCACCGCTCGGGGTCGGCGGCGGGTAAGTCGATCTTGTTGAGCACCGCCACGATCTCGAGGTTGTGCTCGATCGCCTGGTAGCAGTTGGCGAGGGTCTGGGCCTGGATTCCCTGGCTGGCGTCGACGAGCAGAATCGCGCCCTCGCACGCCGCGAGCGAGCGCGACACCTCGTAGCCGAAGTCGACGTGGCCCGGGGTGTCGATCAACTGCAGGATGTGTCCCTCGAAGTGCACGCGCACGTTCTGGGCCTTGATGGTGATCCCGCGCTCGCGCTCGATGTCCATCGAGTCCAGGTACTGCGCGCGCATCAGGCGAGGGTCGACCGCACCGGTGATCTCGAGAATCCGGTCCGAGAGCGTCGATTTACCGTGATCCACGTGCGAAATGATGGAGAAGTTCCGGATTCGTGAGAAATCAACGGGTACGGTCGGGGAACTCACGGTGCAGCAAGGCTACCCGGCCCGGACGGGACCGAGCGCGCCGGGTATCGATTCTGCTAACCTTGTTCAGCCCGCCGGACCTACGGCACCGCTATCGAACGAGGTTGTTTTCGTGGCCAACATTAAGAGCCAGATCAAGCGCAACAAGCAGAACGAGGTCGCGCGCGAGCGCAACAAGGCCGTGAAGTCCGAGTTGCGTACGCGGGTGAAGACTGCGGTGAGCGCCGTCGGCACCGAGAACGAGGCGCAGGCCCTTCAGGTCGCGGTCAAGCGAATCGACATGGCGGCCTCCAAGGGCATCATCCACAAGAATCAGGCCGCCAACAAGAAGAGCGGACTGATGCGCCGGATCAACGCCCTGCGAGCCAGCGCGAACTAGCGCCGAGCACTCGCGCTCAGACGCGCGAGACGAGCCACCAGCACTTCAATCACCATCAGGTCTGTCGCGTCAGCGCTCGACGAGTCCTCGCTCGAACCGAACGTCACGCCACCCTTCAGGTCCAGGTCCGCCCGGGTGATCAATCGCACCGCCTCGACCACGCGAACGTCGCCGAGGCGCCGGGCGGCGGCGAGCGCCTTACCCGCGGGGAACGACTTGATGCCGAGCAGGTCGGCCGCCTCGTCGGCGTCGCGTACCGGCGCACCCGACAGTCGGGCCAAGCGCAGGAAGTGGCGCTGCAGCAGGTTGACGATCTGAAGTCCCGCCCGACCCTTGGAGTCGAGCATGCGCCTCGCCACGGTAATCGCCCGCGAGGCATCGCCGGCGTCGATCGCGTCGGTGAGATCCCACTCGGGCACCCCGCCGGGATCCCCGAGATAGGGCTCGATGTGCGCGACGGTGAGCGGAGCCGTCCCGTAGATCGTACGAAGCGTTCGCGCGAGCGCGTCGACGCGCGCGAGGTCGTCCCCAACGCGATTCACGACCACGGATACGACGTTGCGGTCCGCGGTCACCTTGTACTGGGCGAACTTGTCCGCGACGAACGCCTGCCGATCGGCCTGGCGGCTCCCGACGTTCACGTCGACGACCTCGTTAGCCGCCTTTACCAATTTGTTGGACTTCGCGCCCACGACGGCGAGGACCAGTACCGTCTCGGGTGTGGGCGAGGCCATCCACTCGAGCAGGGCCTTCACGTCCTCGGCCGCCACGTACTGGGCGTCGCGAACGACGACGACGCGACGCTCGACGAGCATTCCGGGGGTGTAGAGCGCGTCGAGGAGCCGAGCGGTGGGCGACTCCCCGGTGGACGAGTCGCGCGCGGTGAAGTCCTCGAGGGCGACCGTGGGGTCGAGGGTGCCGAGCGCCGATTCGACGACGTTGTGCAGCGCGTCGTAGACCATCGTGGCGTCCGTGCCGACGACGCAGATCGACGAGGTGCTCATCGGTCCTCGAGGATTCGTGCCAGTACGTCGCGCGCCCGGACACTGGACGCGACGTCGTGCACCCGCACCACCCGGCACCCGGCCGCGATGCCCAGGGCGGTCGCCGCCACCGACGGGTTCGCGCGCTCCCCTACGGGCAGATCGAACAGGACGCCGAGAAATGTCTTGTTGGACGCCGAGAGCAGCAACGGCGAACCGAGCTGCGCCAGGGTCGCGGAGTCTCGCAGTAACTGGAGCGAGTGAGCGGCCGTCTTACCCAGGTCAAGGCCGGCGTCGAGCACGATCCGGTTGGGCTCGATCCCAGCCTCGAGTGCCCACCGACGCCGTTCGACGAGGAAGTCGCGCACGGTCGTGGTCACGTCGTCGTAGTGCGGTGACGGATCCGCCACGCGCGGGCGCAGACGGATGTGCGTCGCGACAACCGTCGCCCCCGCCTTGGCCGCCACGGGTAGGTACTCGGGGTCCGCGAATCCGCTGATGTCGTTACCCATGGACGCGCCCTCGTGGTAACAGGCCGCTGCGACCGAGGCGCGCCAGGTATCGACGCTGATCGTCACGTCAAAGCGCCGTCGCAATTCAGTGACCACGGGTACGACACGCTCCAGTTCCTCGGCCTCGCTGACCTCGTCTCCCGGTCCCGCCTTCACCCCGCCGACGTCGAGCAGGTCGGCGCCGTCACCCACCAATCGGTCGGCCCGCGTAAGCAGCGCGTCGAGGTCAAAGGTCGCCGCGGGGGCGTAAAACGAGTCGTGGGTCCGGTTCAAGATCCCCATGACCAGTGCGCGGGTCGTGACGTCGTAAGTCCGCGCACCCATCGCCAGCTCGATCGTCCGATCGGGTCGAAACGGCCTCACTAGTAGAGTCGACTGGCCAAACGGCGTCGGTAGCCCACGTAGCGCGGGTCCTCGGGACCCAACGCGTCGAGCAACTCGAGTAGGTTCTCGCGCGCCGACGGGTTCGTCGCCGACTGGTCGAGCAGGTGTTCGAGCGTGAGATCGATGTCCCCGTCGAGGCGTACGCCGCCCCGCTGGAGCCGGATGCGGGCGAGGACCGTCTTGGCCGCGACGACCGAGGCCATCGGTTCGAGCACTGCTTCGGCCTCGTCGAGGCGCCCTTCACCACGAAGCAGTTCGCCGAGGGCGACCGCCACCTCGGTGTTCGCCGGGTCGAGCTGGCGAGCCTGGCGCAGCGACGCCTCGTCACCAGCGGCCAGCAGGCGTTCGATGGGCGAAGCGTCGGGCGCAAGCTTCTTGACCCAGTCGCGCACGGCGTGCTCGGGCAAGGCGCCGACGAACGAGTCGATGACCTGGCCATCCTTCAGAGCGAAGACCGACGGGATGGACTGTACGCCGAACGCCTGGGCCGTACGGGGGTTGGCGTCGACGTCGACTTTCACGAGCTCGACCGCCCCGTTGGTCTCACCGATCACCTTCTCGAGGGTCGGGGTCAGCGTGCGGCACGGGCCGCACCACGCCGCCCAGAGATCGACCACGACCGGGACTGTCTTTGATCGCTCGATGACGGCAGTATTGAACGTGGCGTCGGTTACGTCGGTCACGACCGAATCCTACCGGCGCTCGAAACGCGAGCCGTCACGTCGCTACGGACGAGCGAGTTTGGCGATGAACTTGCGCACCGCGCGTTCGCTGCGGGCACCGATGAAGGAGTCCACGACCTGTCCGTCTTTGAAGGCGAAGACCGACGGGATGGACTGCACGCCGAACGCCTGGGCCGTACGGGGGTTCTTGTCCACGTCCACCGCGACCAGTTCCACTGCCCCGCCACTCTCCTCGACCACCTTTTCGAGGATGGGTGTCAGGACCCGGCACGGGCCGCACCAGGCGGCCCAGAGGTCGACCACGACGGGCAGGTCGCCGGAGCGATCGAGGACCTTCGAGGCGAACGTGGCGTCGGTTGCATTGTTCACGTACCCAGACTACCTCCGGTCGCATTCTCACCCACCCCGCTCGCTGTTAGCCTCCTCGGCTATGGAGACGATTACGGGCATCGACGTCGAGCCGGTGACCAGCTGGCTCGTCGCGCAGGTCGGCCTCGTGGCCCCCCTGCACTTCGAACTCATCGCGGGGGGACGGTCCAATCTCACGTTCCGCGTGACCGACGCCGCGTCGCGCGCGGTGGCCCTACGCCGTCCACCCATCAGCCACGTCTTACCTACCGCGCACGACATGGTGCGCGAGTACACGGTGATCGCGGCCCTCGAGCCGCTCGGGATTCCCGTCGCGACGCCCCTCGGGCTCTGCAGCGATGAATCGGTCAACGGGGCGCCCTTCTACGCGATGGACTTCGTCGAGGGATTCATCCTGCGCGACCGCGAAGCAGCCGAGGCCGCCTTCGACGAGTCCACCCGCGCCACCATCGGGGAGAACCTCGCCGCCACGCTGGCGCGGTTGCACGACGTCGACGCAGACGAGGCGGGGCTTGGTGACCTGGCCCGCCACGACGGGTACGTCGAACGCCAGTTGCGCCGGTGGCGAACGCAGTACGACCAGATGCGCGTCGACGGAGCGGATCACCACCGACTGATCGAGGACGTTGGCGACCGACTGGCCGCCCGAATCCCCGTCCAACAACGCACCTCCGTCGTGCACGGGGACTACCGGCTCGACAACACGGTGCTCGACCAATCGGGATCGGTCGCCGCGATCCTCGACTGGGAGATCTGCACCCTCGGCGACCCCCTCGCCGACGTCGGGCTCATGCTCGACTACTGGGCCGAGCCCGCCGACGAGGTCGCCGCCCTGCTCGGTTCGGCACCCTCCACGGCGCCCGGCTTCGTATCCCGGGCCGAGGTCCTCGCAGCGTACGGCCGCCACTCAAGCCTCGACCTCGGCGATGTCGCCTACTATCAATCGTTCGGATATTGGAAGTTGGCCTGCATCCTGCAGGGCGTGTACGCGCGGTACCGCGCCGGAGCGACCGCGGGTGACCAGGGCAGCGTCGCCGATTTCCCGACGCACATCGCAACACTGGCGCAACTCGCCCGCCAGATACTGGAGCAGTAATGGACGACGAAATCTACGACCGCATCATCTTCTTGGCCGACCCCGTGCTCAACGAACCCGTATTGGTAATCGGACTCGAAGGCTGGATCGACGCCGGTCTCGGCGCGAGCACCGCCATGTCGACGCTCCTGTCCACCATCCCCACCGAAGTGCTCGCCACGTTCGACACCGAATACTTCATCGATCAGCGGGCCCGTCGACCGGTGGTACGGATCATCGACGGCGTCACGACCGAGCTGACGTGGCCCGAGATCCAACTCCGTTACGGCCGCGACGGCGACGGCGCCGACATGCTCTTCCTCGTCGGACCGGAACCCGATTTCCACTGGAGTGACTTCGTTGACGTCGTCACCGACTCGGCGGGCCGCTTCGACGTGCGTCTCACCGTCGGACTCGGATCGTTCCCCGCTCCGACCCCCCACACGAGACCGGTTCGGGTCATCGGTACCGCGCCCGCCCAGAGCTCCCACCTGCTCTCGGTGGTGGGCACGATGGCCGGCGAGATCGAAGTACCGGCGGGCATCTCCGCGGCACTCGAACTGGGATTCGCCGAAGTCGACATGGACGTCATCACCATCTGGGCCCGCGTTCCCCACTACGTCGCTTCCATGTCCTACCCCCAGGCGGCGGCGGCCCTCATCGACGGCCTCGCACGGATTAGCGGCCTCACCCTGGACGCCAGTGAGCTGCGCGCCTCGGCCGACGAGGTTCGCCAGCGCGTCGACGACCTGATCACGAATAACCCCGACCACGGTTCGATGGTCGAGCAACTCGAGCAGGCTGCCGACGCCGACGAGGAACACCCCGTTGAGGAACTCCCGAGCGGCGACGAGCTGGCCGCCGAGCTCGAACGGTTCCTGCGCGGGGAAGCCGACTAACCGCGCGGCTGATCCACGTCGCCGGCCTCGACGGCCAGGCCCAACCCCAGCGCGTATCCCTCGAGGAACACCGTGGCGTCGTGCTGACGAGGGTGCCGATCGGCGATCTCGTAGAAGGCAGTGGAGTGGTCGACTTCGTGCAGATGCGCGAGTTCGTGCACCAACACCGCGTCGATCACCCACTCGGGACACTGGCGGAGTCGACTACTCACACGGATCTCACGCGTCGCCGGTGAACACGACGCCCAGCGCGCGCGCTGATTGGAGACCCACCGCACCGACGTCGGCACGACGGCGTCGGTGTAGAGCTCGGCGAGCACCCGGCAACGCTCTTCCAGCGAGGCGTCACCGGCGGCGTTCTGGGGGCGGCGGACCACCAGGCGCTCCACGAGGTCGTCGACGAAGGCCGCCCGCTCGCGGCCGCGTAGGCGTGCCGGGATCTGCACGATGATCCGGCTGCCTGACCAGTGGGCCGAACCGGTCTTGGTTCGTCGCGAGGACGCTCGGATTTCCACCTCGGGTCGATCGAACCGGGGCGGCTCAACGACCACCGTATTTCGTGACGACGTGCGGGCCGCCATCACAGGATGATGTTCACCAGCCGAGGAGCGCGCGCGATGACGCGCGACGGCGCGGCGCCATCGAGGTACTGACGAACGGTCTCGTCACCCAACGCCGCCTCGCTCGCCGCCTCGTCGGTGATATCGGCTCGGACTTCGAGACGGGAGCGGACCTTGCCGTTCACCTGCACCACCATGGTCACGGTCTCCTCGACGAGGAGGTCGGCGTCGGCGACCGGCCACGACTGGGCGTGCACCGACGGCTCACCGGGGTGACGGATCTCCCAGATCTCGGCCGACACGTGCGGGGCCATCGGCGCGATCAAGCGAACCATGACGTCGATGGCTTCATCGAACACCGAGCGTTCGACGCCCTCGTCGTGGGCCCACTTCGAGACCGTGTTGAGCAACTCCATCACGGCGGCCACCGCGGTGTTGTAGCTCCACCGGTCCAGGTCGGTGGTGACCCGCTTGATGGTGCGGTGCACGGCCCGTTCGACGGGCCCGTCGCGCTGGTCGTCACGCGGTCGCTCCACGAGTGACGAGTCGGTCGCCAGGCGGTAGATGCGATCGAGGAACCGCGCGCAACCCTCGATCACGTCCTCGGTTTGAGCGGTCCAGTCGACATCGTCGGCCGGCGGGCCGACGAAGAGATGAAAGACGCGAAGCGCGTCGGCTCCGACCCGGTCAAAATACTGCTCGGGGGCGATCAGGTTGCCCTTCGATTTGGACATCTTGGATCCGTCGAGGCGGATCATGCCCTGGGTGAAGAGACGGGTGAAGGGCTCGCGCTCTAGTCCCGCGGCGAGTCCGATGTCGATGAGCGCCTTGAGGTAGAAGCGCGCGTAGAGCAGGTGCAAGATCGCGTGCTCGATACCGCCGATGTACTGATCGACCGGCATCCACTTCGCCGCCTCGGCGGGGTCGAACGGCCGATTCTCGGTGAACGGGTCGGTGTAGCGCAAGAAGTACCACGAGGAGTCGGTGAAGGTGTCCATCGTGTCGGCCTCGCGCCGGGCCGGCCCCCCGCACACCGGACAGGTCGTGTCGCGAAACGCGGCGTGCGTGGCGAGAGGCGACTGGCCGTTGCGGTCCATCACGACGTCGTCGGGAGCGACGACGGGCAACTGGTCCTCGGGCACCGGCACCATGCCGCACGCGTCGCAGTAGACGATCGGAATCGGACAGCCCCAGAACCGCTGACGCGAGACCAGCCAGTCGCGCAACCGGTAGTTGACGGTGGCCACGCCGCGGGCCCGCTCGACCAGGAAGGTCGTCGCGGCGACTTTCGCCTCGGCGACGTTGAGGCCGTCGAGGAACCCCGAGTTGATGTGTCGGCCGTCGCCGACGTAGGCCCCGTCGCCGGCCCCTTCGGGCCGCTCGACGGTTCGAACGACCGGCAGGCTGTAGGCCTGCGCGAAGGCGAGGTCGCGCTCGTCCTCGCCCGGGACGGCCATGATCGCGCCCGTGCCGTAGGTGCCGAGCACGTAGTCAGCGACGTAGAGCGGCACGGCCTCACCCGTGAAGGGGTTGCGCACGTAACGACCAGTGAACGCACCACGCTTGGTCAGACCCGAACCGCTGTCCGATGACGAGGTCCGTTCGACCTCGCTCAACGACGTGGCGCGCGCCACCAGGTCCGCGACGGCCGCACGCTGCTCGTCGGTGGTCAGTTCGTCGAGCATCGGGTGTTCGGGCGCGACGACGGCGTAGGTGATGCCAAAACCCGTGTCCGGGCGCGTCGTGAAGACCCGCAGCGTCGTGGCCGGGTCATCGGCGAGCGCGAGGTCGAACTCGACGCCTTCGCTGCGCCCAATCCAGTTTCGCTGCATCGTCTTGACTCGTTCGGGCCACTCGAGGCCGTCGAGGTCGGCGAGGAGTTCGTCGGCGTAGTCGGTGATCTTGAAGAACCACTGCTCGAGGTTGCGGCGCTCGACGACGTCACCCGAGCGCTCGCACGTCCCGT